>JAOZOL010000556.1 GCA_029933295.1 Desulfobacterales bacterium
CCTTGTCAAAAAAGATTATTCAAATAATTGTTGATTCGTTTATCTGAAAATGCAAGATTAAATAGTTTTACCGATTTTTCCCCAAAAAAGAAATCCTAAAACAAACAGGAATAACCGGTCGCCTCCCAGTGTCGTTTTTTTGAAAAAATACTGCTTCGACATGACGATGTTGCCGAAATTTTAAAATAGCCAGTATTTGGCTGATCGCTGTCCGTTAATTTTGTGTGGCTGGTTATCGGACAGCGCTATCTCGATCATGCCGCACTCGCAAAGGAGAGTTCTTATGAACATGTATGTTGGTAACCTTGCCTACACCGTGACTGAAGAAGATCTGACAGAAATTTTCTCGGAATATGGAGAAATCGCCAGTATAAACATTATTAAGGATCGGTACTCAGGGCAATCAAAAGGCTTCGGCTTTGTGGAAATGCCGGACAACTCCGAGGCTGATAAAGCAATTAAAGCCCTGAATGGCAGCCAACTCAAAGGCCGTGACATAAAAGTAAATCAGGCGAAACCCAAGTCAAAACGTGAACGAGGATCACGCAGGCCGCCAAGATATTAATAATTTCAAATGATTTAAAACAAAAGGTTGCCCCCCTATGGAATATAGGCTGGCGGCCTTTTATTTTTTTTGTTATGTTCAGATTCACAGATTCATACCTGAATTTTATTGGGGGTTACACATGGAAACATTATTCACTTTGCACAACCTGATCACGCTTGGCCTGCTCACACTGCTCCAGGCGGTATTAGGTTTTGACAACCTTTTGTATATTTCCATCGAATCCAAACGCGCGCCTGTTGAAAAACAGGCCATGGTCCGGCGGATGGGCATCGGCATTGCCGTCATCCTCCGTATCATCCTTTTATTTGCGCTTATGAAAGTCATCTCTTATTTTCAGGACCCGATTTTTGGCATTAACCTTCCCGGAATAATCCACAGCGCTTTTAATATCCACAGCCTAATTGTATTGATGGGCGGTATTTTCATTATTTATACGGCGACCAAGGAAATTCTTCACATGATGAGCATGGAAGATATGGAACATGACGTGCGCAAAGACAAGTCGGTGGGCCTGATTATTTTCTGGATTGTATCCATGAACCTTATTTTTTCGTTTGATTCCATCTTAAGTGCACTGGCACTCAGCAATGTATTTTTGGTCATGGCGACCGCTATCATAGCCGGAGGAGCATTGATGATCTGGCTGGCGGACCGGGTGGCACTGTTCTTGCAAAAAAACAGAATGTATGAAGTTCTGGGATTGTTTATCCTTTTTGTGGTCGGTATTATGCTCGTATCCGAAGGTGGTCACCTGGCGCATCTGAATTTGTTCGGACACGCCATCACCCCCATGAGCAAACCGACATTTTATTTTGTCATCGGTGTGCTGATCCTGACCGATTTTGTCCAAACCCGGTATCAAAAAAAATTGATAAAAATGAAACAATTGACGGGCGCAAAATCGATGGCTTCATAAAAAGCTTTTCATGGTAATGAGTTACCACCATATGATAAAAATAACTTGTCAATCAT
>JAOZOL010000015.1 GCA_029933295.1 Desulfobacterales bacterium
AATAATATATACCACAATGTGGCTAATTTTGTATTGACAAACAATCTTGGGATGACTATTTTTCTTTAAACTTTTAGGATTGGGTATTAACATATTTTTTAATTTTATATACTGGAGGTTATAATGTTTGATGTTACTGAAATGGCGCAACAGCAGATTGCGGAATTTTTTAAGGACAAGGAAGTAAAGGCGATCCGTCTTTTTCTGAACCAGAGCGGCTGAGGCGGCCCTTCATTAGCGCTGGTTCTGGATGAACCTAATGATCTGGATGAGGTTTTTGACTTTAACGGGTTTAAATTTATCGCCAACAAGGAATTGCTTAAACAGACACAGCCGGTAAAGGTTGATTTTCAAGGGGTTGGTTTTCAAATTACGTCTAATCTTGATATGGGTGGCGGTGGTTGTTCTGGGTGCGGTACGACCAGTAACTGCTGTTAATCACAAATCATCGTAATTTTTTTTAAAGGCAACATTCAAGCGAATGTTGCCTTTTTATGTTGTTATTGTATGTACAGGCCGTAATAATACCATGAAATCAATTCCGGGCCGAAAAATACGTACAGAACAGCGCCAATGGCGAGAAAGGGGCCGAACGGGACAGCAAATTTAAGGTTCTTTCGTGCAAGAAGCATCAGGGTAACACCAATAATGGTGCCGGTTAAGGAACTTACAAAAATGGTAAAAAGAACGCCTTTCCATCCGGTAAATGCGCCGATCATGGCAAGCAATTTTATATCGCCCCCTCCCATTCCTTCTTTGCCGGTAAAAAAATGATAGCTCCAGGCAATGATAAAAAGGATTCCACCGCCAATCAGCACGCCTAAAAGCGAGTCCTTAAATTGCAATGAATCAATGGCAAGGCAAGACAATACGCCGATGGGGATACCGGGAAGCGATATACTGTCGGGAATAATCTGGTGGTCAATGTCGATGAATGTCGTTACAATCAGCGCTGCTATAAAAATAAAATAAATGAGCGATTCAACACTAATTCCGAATTTGATGGTTGTTGCCATGGCCACCAGGCCGGTTAAAAATTCCACAAGCGGGTAACGGATTGATATGGGTTCCCTGCATGTACGGCATTTTCCTTTAAGAAAAATATAACTGATGATCGGTATGTTGTCATAGAATCGAATCGGCGTATTGCATCGGGGGCATTTGGAAGCGGGCGTTACAATGGATTTTGATTCCGGAAGACGCCAGATACAGACATTTAAGAAACTGCCGATACAGGCTCCAAAAGTAAATGCTGTTGACAGAATCAGTCCGTTTGGCATTTTGACCTTTTAATTACGGTTATTGTTTTATTGAGTTTTGTTTATATAAAATAATATTTAATATCATATTTAATGGACTTATCAAAAGCAAATTTTGTTTTTTTTAAAATGGAAATTCATTGATATTAAATAAATAAAATAATAGAAATCTATTTTTTAACTTTACAAAGGCATTATTTGTTTTTTAGGTATGGGGCAAAATTGCTAACCGTTTACGGTTATCGGTTTTGGCTTTTATGGTTGAGAAGATAAAAAATGGCGGAAAATCATGGGAGCCTTTTTTAAAGATTAAAAAGTTTGGAGAAACTGTGAACCAACAACCGTGAACGGTTACAAGTTTTTTTACATTATATTTATAAAATATATAACAGGTGTAATATGGCGGAAACAGATAAAGATGATCTTGTGAGTCTTTTAGAAGACACAGAAGGAAAAATTAATATACCGGAAAAATTGCCGTTATTGCCGGTAAGAGATGTTGTTATTTTTACTGACATGGTGCTTCCGTTGTTTATTGGCCGAGAGAGATCGGTAAAAGCGGTAGATAAAGCAATGGGACAGGACCGCTTGCTGTTTTTGTCAACCCAGAAAGATCCATCAGTTGAGGATCCTGAACCCGGTGATATTTATCGTGTGGGTACGGTATGCCGGATTTTAAGAATGTTAAAGCTTCCTGACGGTCATTTCAAGGTGCTTGTTCAGGGGCTGGAAAAAGCGCGGATTACGCGGTTTTTAAGTAAAAAACAATTTTATCATGTCAAAGTGAAATTAGTCCCGGACACGTATTTTAAAAATATTGAATTGGAACATCAGGCATTGATGCGTAACATCCGGGAAAATTGCGAGAAAATTCTGACCATCCGTGGTGAATATTCCAGTGAAATCGGAATACTTTTGGATGAAATTGAACATCCGGGCAAACTGGCGGATCTTGTGTCGTCTAATTTGAAACTTAAAATAGATGAAGCTCAGGGTTTGTTGGAACTGTCAGACCCTGTGGAACGGTTACGGAAAGTCAATGATTTCCTGACGCGTGAAGTCGAACTTTCCATGATGCAGGCCAAAATCCAGTCAAATGTCCGGGATGAAATTTCTAAAAATCAGCGGGATTATTTTTTAAGGGAGCAGGTTCGTGCCATCCACAAGGAACTGGGTGATTTTGATGAGAAGGCAGAAGAAATCGGTGAATATTACAAGCTCATCAAACGGGCAAAATTGCCCAAGGAACCGGCCAAAGAGGCGGATAAGCAACTCAGAAGACTGGAACAGATGCACCCGGATTCATCAGAAGCGTCTGTGATACGGACATATTTAGAGTGGCTGCTGGATTTACCATGGAGTAAATTAAGCAAAGGCAAAATCGATATCACTGCGGCGAAAAAATCCCTGGATACCCATCATTATGGGCTTGAGAAAATAAAAGACAGGATTCTAGAATATTTAAGTGTCAGGCAGTTAAACCCGGCTAAAAAAGGGCAGATTTTATGTTTTGTCGGCCCGCCGGGCGTCGGTAAAACATCACTGGGGCAGGCCATTGCCAAGGCAATGAAACGAAAATTTTTCAGGGTTTCTTTAGGCGGTATCCGGGATGAAGCAGAAATACGAGGGCATCGCCGAACATACATTGGCGCAATGCCCGGTCGGATTTTGCAGGGGTTGAAACAATGCGGCAGTAATAACCCTGTTTTTATGATGGATGAAATCGATAAAATAGGCTCTGATTTTCGTGGAGATCCGTCTTCAGCCCTCTTGGAAGCGCTTGACCCGGAACAAAATATGAATTTTTCCGATCATTACCTGAATTTGCCCTACGATTTATCCAATGTCATGTTCATTCTAACCGCCAATATGACGGATACGATCCCTTCCGCGTTGCTGGATCGAATGGAAGTGCTTCATTTGAGCGGATATACAGTTGAAGAAAAAAATGAAATTGCCCAAATGCATTTGCTGCCGAGACAAATTAAAGAAAACGGCTTGACCAAAAGGCGGATATCTTTCAGTCAGGGGGCATTGCTGCAGATTATTCAAGAATATACTGCAGAAGCTGGCGTGAGAAATCTGGAAAGGGAACTGGGTGCAATTTGCCGGAAAGTAGCACGCCGTATTGCCGAAAAAGAGAAAGGTTTATTTAAAATTACGAAAGGCAATCTTTCCCACTATCTCGGCCCGCCAAAGTTTATGCCGGAAATGGACCAGGAAGAGAGCCAGGTTGGCTTGTCTACCGGTCTTGCCTGGACAAGTGTCGGTGGTGAAGTTTTATATGTCGAGGCTTCTTTGCTGGATGGCAAGGGGGATTTAATAATAACGGGCCAATTAGGAGAGGTTATGCAGGAATCGGCCCGTGCGGCCGTAACGTATGCCCGGTCCCACCGTAAGGATTTTGGCATAAAGAAAAATTTTTTTGAAAATCTGGATATCCATATTCATGTACCTGCCGGTGCAATCCCCAAAGATGGTCCGTCAGCCGGGATTGCCATGGCAACCGCCCTTATCTCGGCGATTACCAAGCGTCCGGTGAATACTGATGTGGCGATGACCGGTGAAATTACATTAAGGGGTCGTGTCCTTCCCATCGGCGGATTAAGGGAAAAAGCCATAGGTGCGCTTAGGGCAGGTATTAAAACGATTATCATCCCTGAAAAGAATAAAAAGGAACTGGTGGAAATCCCTAAAAATGTGAAGCGAAAAATTAAATTTATTCCCGTCACCAACATTGATGAAGTGGTCGCTATTGCCATTGGATCGGATTTAATTGTTTCTGACTCCCCGAAAACTAAAAAATACGCCCGGAAGAAATAGCAAAAAATAAGGCGAACCATGAAAATACTTTCGTTGGATACTGCATCACGATCATGTAGTGTCGCAGTTGTAGATGATGAGACTGTGATTGCTGAGCTTACAGTAAATCATGGAAGAACCCACACGGAAGTCCTTATGGAAATGATTCAAAGGGCGCTTGGAATGGGAGATCTATCCATTTCTGATGTGGATGGTTTTGCCGCAACCATTGGTCCCGGAAGTTTTACCGGACTGCGTATCGGTTTAAGCTCCGTAAAAGGGCTCGCGGTTGCAACAAAAAAGCCGTTGGTTGGTGTGTCCACGCTGGAAGCACTTGCTTATGGTGTTTCATTTTCACAAAAACTCATATGTCCCATGCTGGATGCCCGAAGAGGAGAGGTGTATACGGCCGGATATCGATTTGAGGGGCATAACATTATTACCGTTTTTGAACCCCGCGCCATAGCCCCCGATCTGGCCGTTGAAAATATAAAAGAGCCATGTATTTTAGTCGGCGATGGTGCTTTAAAATATAAAGATGTTTTTGTCGATAAAATCGGTTTGCTGATAATGTTTGCAAGTCCTGCTCATAATTTCATCCGGGCATCTAATGTCGCAAGTTTAGCGATGCCACGGTTTGAAAAAAAAGATACCGACGATGTGGACCGTCTTGTCCCTTTTTATATACGAAAATCAGATGCAGAGAAACATATTAAATTAAATGCGGTTACCCTGTGATCAAAATGTGTTTTTATTGACTTTGTTCATTGATTAATTTATTAATAAAGGTTACAGTAAATTTATTTAAAAGGAGCATTAATTGATGGATAAATCAAAGGATAAATTTTTCCGGGCAGATCCTATGAATCAAACGGCATTTCCTGTTGCAAAAGCCGGTATACCATTTATATGTGCGTCGGCATTTGTGACGATTGTATTTTCATTAATCGGACTGGTTTTTCCGGCATTGTTCGGTGTTCTGGTCACTTTTTGCATCTGCTGTTTTTTCAGAGATCCTGACCGGGTAACACCGGTTAAGAGCGGTGCCGTGATTTCTCCGGCTGACGGACGGGTCGTTTCCACGGGGATTGTGGAAACAAATCCATTCATAGAGGGGCCATGTATGAAAATCGGTATTTTCATGTCGGTTTTTAATGTTCATGTGAATCGTATTCCGTATTCAGGAACGATTAAGAAAATTTTATATTTCCCCGGCAAATTTTATGCTGCCGGTCGAGAGAAAGCATCGGGTGACAATGAACAGAATGCGATTATTTTAGAAACCAGCAAAAAGCGGCAAATATGTTTTGTTCAGGTCGCCGGCCTCATTGCCAGACGTATTATTTGCAGTGTTGCTGAAGGGGATACTGTAACATGCGGTGCACGATTCGGATTGATCTGTTTCGGGTCTCGTGTTGATGTGTATCTGCCTGCTGATACATCCCTGAATGTGGCAAAAGGTGATCGGGTAACCGCTGGAGCCTCAATTATCGGATATTTATCCTGATGCTGTGAAAAATTGAAGATAAACGGCGTTGCGTTAGATCCTGCCTTTGTTTTTTATATAAACTAAATTAAAAAATATCAGTGCTGGTACTTGTATGAAAGTATCAGCACTGATATTTTTCTGAGAGGAATTTGATGAAATGACAAAAAAGTATGATATTGCAGTTCTGCCTGGAGATGGTACCGGCCCTGAAGTTGTAGATGAAGGATTAAAAGTCCTTGAAACTGCCGCTGGTAAGTATGGGTTTGATTTAAATTTTTCCACATATAATATTGGCGGCGAACATTATTTAAAAACCGGAGAAATCCTGCCGGATGAAATTATTTCAGATGTGTCAAAAGCTGACGCCATATTTTTAGGGGCCATAGGACATCCGGACGTTAAACCCGGCATCCTTGAAAAAGGTATTTTGTTAAAATTACGCTTTGCCCTGGACCAATATATTAATTTAAGACCTGTTGCCCTCTATGAAGGCGTTGCAACGCCCTTGAAAGACAAGGGACCTGAAGACATTGATTTTGTTGTTGTCAGGGAAAATAGTGAAGGGCTCTATGCTGGTGCCGGCGGTTGCTTAAAAAAAGGAACACCGGATGAAGTCGCCATACAGGAATCAATAAATACCCGGAAAGGTGTTGAACGGTGTATCCGTTTTGCCTTTGAATTTTGCCGAAAAAGAAATAAAGCCAAAAAATTAACATTATGCGGCAAAACAAATGTTTTGACCTTTGCCTTTGATTTGTGGGAGAGAACTTTTTACGAGGTTGCGGAAGAATATCCGGACATTGAGGCCGATTATGCCCATGTGGATGCCATCTGCATGTGGATGGTAAAAAATCCTGAATGGTTTGATGTGATTGTAACGGATAATATGTTCGGTGATATTATTACTGATCTTGGTGCCATGATTCAGGGTGGTATGGGGATTGCTGCCGGCGGCAATATTAACCCTGAAGGCGTTTCCATGTTCGAACCCATCGGCGGCTCTGCCCCGAAATATACGGGAAAGCAGATCATTAATCCCATTGCCGCCATTCTTTCCACATCTTTATTGCTGGAACAGATCGGTGAAGTCGAAGCCGCCGCAAGCATAGAGGAAGCCGTAAAGAGAGTGCTTTGCAATGATATTAAAGATGTCTCTGCCGGTAAAATGGGGTATTCGACCGGTGAAGTGGGGGATCTTGTTTCAAATTATGTAAAAGCCGGTACAGGAGACTGATTTTGGAACAAATACCTATCACCCGGCAAGGCTATGAGAATCTCAAAAAAGAGCTGCAAAAATTAAAAACTATCGAACGTCCGTCAACGATAAAAGCTATAGAAGAAGCCAGAGCACACGGTGATCTTTCTGAAAACGCAGAATATCATGCGGCAAAAGAACGCCAGGGATTTTTGGAAGGTCGCATCAATGACCTGGAATATAAATTGGGCGTTGCTGACGTTATCGATCCGGACACGTTAAACAAGGATATTGTTGTATTCGGGTGTACGGTTTTGCTTGAAAATATCGATACGGGTGATGAAGTGACGTATCAGCTTGTGGGCCCGGATGAGTCTGATATTAAAGAAGGACGAATTTCGGTGGGCTCACCGCTCGGCCAGGCAATGATCGGGAAAATAGTAGGTGATGAAATAACGATTAACGCGCCTGCCGGAAAACGAATGTATGAGTTGATTGAGATTTTATAGTATCATATAATGGAGGTAAAGAATGGCAAGGGTTACCATTGAAGATTGTTTAAAACGGATACCCAATCGTTTTTTTTTAGTGAATGTGGCGGCTAAGCGTGTCCGCCAGCTTCAGGAGGGCAGTCCACGTCTGATTAAATCAGACAATGAAAATGTTGTGACCGCATTAAGAGAGGTCGCTGCCGGAAAGGTATTTATCAAGAAAGAGCTGGAGAATACCGAGTAAAAATATTTGCAATGTCTTGCTATCTGTTTAAGTCACTGAACCGGGATGTGGGAAAGGCCATACATCGCTATGATATGATATCCCATGGTGACAATATACTTGTCGGCATTTCCGGCGGTAAAGACAGTCTGACATTGTTATGGATTTTAAATGAACGGCTCTCTCGAATTCCCGTAGACTATAATTTATTTCCCGTTTACATCGATCCCGGATTTCCTGATGGATTTGCGCAAGCCTTGACTAAATGGACGGCAGACATGGGCTTTGACATGCGCGTTGAATATACGGATAATGGAATTTTAGCCCACAGTTCCGAAAATCTTGAAAATCCCTGTTTTTTATGCGCCCGTCTTAGACGGAAGAAAATTTTTGAAATTGCCGACAAACTGGGTTGCAACAAAGTGGCGTTCGGCCATCACAAAGATGACATTATCGAGACGTTCTTTTTAAATGTTTGCTACTCAGGCACCATTGGGACAATGCGTCCGGCCCAAACCGTGTTTAAGGGCAAATTTACCATCATTCGCCCCCTGGCTTTTGTTGATGAGGACAGGATTAAACGATTTGCAAAAGCAAATAAATTTCCCGATTTTAATAATCCCTGTCCGTATGCGAAAATCTCAAAACGAAAAGAGATAAAGGATTTTTTGAGCCGGTTGTACCAGATCAATCAAAAAATTAAAGGAAATATTTTCAGGTCACTGAGCAATGTCAATCAGGATTATTTATTATAATTGATAGTCATATGAAAAGTAAATTTTATGAAAGATATTCAAAACGAGCGTGATTACCGAAATATTGCGATCAATAAGGTCGGTATTAAAAATTTAAAGTATCCCATTACGATCCTTGATCGTAATAAGGGAAAACAGAACACCGTTGCATCTATTAATATGTATGTGGATCTCCCCCATGAATACAAGGGAACCCATATGAGCCGGTTTGTTGAAATGCTTCATCATTTCAGGCCTGAAATTGCATTAAAAACATTTTCAGATATTCTCGGCCAAATGAAAAAGCACTTAAATGCTGCTTCTGCGGAAATTGAAGTGACCTTTCCTTATTTTATAGAAAAAAAAGCACCGGTGAGTCAATCTCCGGGCCTGATGGATTATATTTGCCGTCTCATCGGGTCTGTCAATTCAGATTGCAAAATAGATCTTGTTTTAGAGGTGATTGTGCCCGTTTCTTCTGTTTGTCCGTGTTCCAAGGAGATCAGCACTGAAGGCGCGCATAATCAGAGGGGCAGGGTTCATTTGAAAACACGGTTTAAAAAATTTATCTGGATTGAAGACATGATTGAGCTGGTGGAGCGGTGTGCATCATGTGATGTCTATTCTGTCTTAAAGCGCGCGGATGAAAAATTTATCACGGAAAAGGGATATGCCAACCCGAAATTTGTTGAAGATATTATTCGTGACATTGCCCTTGAGCTTAATGCGGATAAAAATATCACCTGGTTTTCCGTTGAAGTGGAGAATTTTGAATCCATCCACAATCATAATGCGTATGCATATATTACCAGCGGTGAGCGGCCGACCCTTTAGTCGATTATTTTCTTTAATTGCTTTATCACAGGCGCTGTTTTTTCCCCCGGTGTGTTTAACAGAATCACGAATGGATAAAGCGCGCTGTTGCTGTCTTCAATATACCCCACAAGTGTGTTGATGCCGTTTAATGTGCCTGTCTTATAATATTTTCCGTCCTTATACCGCATTAGTCCATGATAGGGCTTAAATGCGGATAAAATTTTGAGAAACATTTTTGCCGATAACCTGTTTTTTCGTGATATCCCTGATCCTTCAATAATTGATAGATCCTTGATGCCCAGTTCAGCATCAGCGTAAATCTTTGCTGCCTGAATTGCTTTTTCCATGGATGCCGGCGGACCGAACGCCTTTGCGCCTGATGCCAGAAAAATCTGGTTTGCGATGTAATTATTGGAATATTCAAGCAGTCTGGCAATTATACCGGTTAACACAAATTTTGAAATATGCCGCAAGACAAGCTGATCCGTCGCTGCATCCACGGTGCCGGGTTTGACGCTGCCTTTTACGTTTATCCCTGACAATTCTATAAAATATTTAAACAACTCCCCGGCGTAACGCGTTATTTCATCCCCATCATTGGTCAGCATGATTCTGCCGGATTTTGCATGTGATGTTTTAATATGTTTTCGTGCAATGTCGAGCAAAGGCGTCTGGGGTTCATTGGTGATATATTTGTTATCAATGTGTATAAAATTGACCGTGTTGAAATTGACGCATAGGGCACCATTCGGCGCATCATAGGGTTGCAGGGAGTTTATCGCAGTACCGGGTATGTTGATGGGCTTTTCAAAATAAGTGTCATCGACAATGATGTTATTGATGAATTTGATTTTTCTGGAAAGATCTGCTGGGATTTGTGATATATTTTCCGAAATCAGCAAAGGATCACCATAACCTTTAATTTTAAGGTTTGAATCAGCATCTAAATAAAAATCGGTCGAAAAGTGGAAATTTTCGCCCAGATAATGAATCGCCACAAGTGATGTGAATAATTTTAAAGTGGATGCAGGAACCAGTTTTTTGTCGGCATTGATGTTAAAAAGGATGTCTCCATGAGGGTTTGCGAGAAGGACCGCATCCGAAGTGCCAATAAATTTTTGTATGTGCTGAAAATCCGATGTTGCAAGGGATTGAATTGGTACAATCAAGGCAATCACTGCAACATAACAGAGATATTTTAAGTATCGTAAGATCTGCATTGTTTTATTTGCTTTCAAGAATTAATGTAACCGGGCCGTCGTTGATCAAGGAAACTTTCATCATGGCTTGGAATTTGCCTGTTTGCGTTGATATTCCTTTTTTTCTCAATTGATCTGCGAAATATCGGTATAATGATTTTGCTTTATCCGGAGGTGCAGCATGCATAAAAGAAGGGCGCCTTCCTTTTCGGCAATCCCCCAGAAGGGTAAATTGTGAAACCACCAGTGCCTCACCGGCAATATCAATGAGTGACCGGTTCATTTTGCTGTTTTCATCTTCAAATATGCGCAAATTTGCTATTTTGTCCGCCAGATACTCGGCATCAGAAGGGTTGTCCGTGGTTTCGACACCCAGCAGCACCAGAAGCCCTTCATTGATTTGACTGATAACTTTATTGTTTACTAAAACAGAACTTGATTTTACCCGTTGAATAACAGTGCGCATTAGCAAATCCAATCGAAAATTTACCACATTGCTTTTTTATAATTTTTTAAAATATTTTGATCTTTTGTCACTAAAATATCATTGTTTACGGATGCATTAGCAACAATAATGCGGTCAAAGGGATCACGGGTCCATGAAAGATTTAAAGCACCACTTACAATAGTATTAAGGCTTTTATCACATACCTTGAGTCCAATTCGATCAGACAGATCAAATACAATTTCATTGGCTTCATCAGTGACACGTTGAATTTCAAATAAATATTGCAACTCCAAACGCACTACAGGTGAAATAATGATTTCATGTCTATTTATCAGTTTTTTGGCTTGTTTGCTCAATTTTTTGATTTCTCCTGCATAAAGCCATGCGACGACATGTGTATCAAGGTAAATCAAGATTTACCTCCTTTTCCCAACTAATATTGACAAGATCATTCGGATTTCCCTTAATCGCATTTGGTCTTGATACTAAATTTTGAAGTTTATCCGCTTTGTCTACGGGCACGATTTTTAGTTTTTTACCACCTTTTTTGATTTCAATCGGGATGCCTGTATTTAGCACTTCATCAAGTAGCTTGTATATATTTCCCCGTAATTCAGTTACAGTAATTGTTTTCATCGCTATCCTCCCCATGAAAGGTACGTACATTATGATACAAAGATACGTACATATTAGAGAAAAGATCTGTTTAAATCAAGAAGAAAATTAAGCTTTAACATCCAGTGTAAAAGGAATAATATCCAGTTCAACCGTTTCAACTCCTTCTATTTTTTTTACAACATCTTTAATTTTTGCAGTGGACTCTTCTGTTTTATCAATAAATGTTTTTACCTTGATTCGGGCATTGCCATTTTCGACAAAAGCGCGGATGGTGGGAAATTCGTTGATCAGTTTTGCCTCAATCAATGCCGAGGTGGTCAGATTGTCAAGTATTAGTTGAGATTCAGCAGTGGTCTTTAAAGCAGGTTGTTTGATGGCATTGAGTATGATTTCAATGG
This sequence comes from Desulfobacterales bacterium, assembly GCA_029933295.1. GTDB lineage: Bacteria > Desulfobacterota > Desulfobacteria > Desulfobacterales > Desulfosalsimonadaceae > JAOZOL01. Next base: position 11,673 of record JAOZOL010000015.1, read on the forward strand.
CGGTATCCATAGTCAATTTATTAATACGCAGCACTATGTCATAAAGTGTTGAATCCCATGTATCTATACCGTATAAGGAACGGCTCCATTTGTGGCGTTCCGCGTCATCTTTTTCGATAATGCGCTGTGCCTGCTCTCTGGGCACATTGTCCCGTTTCATGACAATCTTAATCCGATCATCCATATCCGCAATAATACGGATTTTCAGCACATGAGAAATTCCTTTGAGAAAAAAATGCCCGGCAAATCCATGATAAATTACATTGTCTTTCTGTAAATGTCTGAGCAGCGCCGCACGAATATAAGCGATATACTTTTCTTTTCCATGGGTGAACCGATTGAAAACCGAAGGGTTATCATGAATAGCGTGAATAAGCTTTATTTCAGGAATATTGAATTGTTCTGAGGCTTCAATAAGAATTTCCCTGGAAACACATTCATATCCCAGTTTTTCAGCCAGTTTTTCGGCTGTCTCTTTTCCATAACTGGAAGATCCTCTGGAAATGGTTATAATTGACATGGTTTGCTCCTGTTAGAAAACAAATGGGTTAAAAAAAACGGGGGAAAAGAAATAAAGTTTCCTGTATATATTTCAAGTACGAACCTATGCTTCCGAATCGTTAGCAATAGGAAGGTATACGGAAAATGTTGTGCCACGCCCTTCGTCGCTGTCAACGGTAATCTTTCCGCCAATTTCCTGGATAATTCCGTAACTTACCGAAAGTCCCAACCCCGTTCCTTCGCCAACCCCTTTGGTGGTGAAGAAGGGATCGAATATTTTTCTCAGATTTTTTTTCTCGATACCGCACCCCTGGTCCAAGACATCGATTTTAACATATTGATCGTCTGTTTTATCGGCTTTGATGGTCAGCATTCCGCCTTCATTCATTGCCTGGATGCCGTTTAAAAAAATATTTAGCAATACCTGTTGCAGGTTGCGAAAGTTGCCCTTCACCGCAGGCAGATGGTCTTCTATTAATGTCTTTGTTTCAACGCTTTTCAGCGTATGTTCGCTTTTAACAAGTTTTAAGGTCGAGCCGATCAGGTCGTTGACATTAATTGCTTCGATTTTAGATTTCCCGAGCCGTGTAAAATCAAGCAGGTTTCGAACCGTTGCGCTTGACCGTTCCACCTGAATGAAAATATCCTTTAACATGTCCATGATTTCATCATGCGTGTAATCATCCAGACTTTCCATCAGCGCTTCGGTGGTGATGCTGATATTATTTAAGGGGTTATTGAGTTCATGGGCGATTCCTGACGTCAGTGTCCCCACTGCCGCCATTTTTCGTGACTGAACCAGTTGTTCATGCTTTTCCATTAATTCAAATATCATGCGGTTAATGGCAATGGCCAGATTGGAAAATTCATCCCGGAATTTACGTTGGGGAATCACCAGATTGAAATTACCGGCGGCAATTCGTTGGGTGTATTGAACCGCACGGCCCAGCGGTTGTACTATCTGGCGTGCAAGTTCCGTGGCCACCCATATCATAACAATCAGATTGATGATGAGTGAAAAACCAGCGGCCAGCATAAATGTTTGCGCGACCTTGTGGACATTGTTCCGTTCCTGATCCATTAAATCCATTGCATCGGTAAGGATTTGGTGGCCGTAGATCCGCAATTGTCCTTCGATTTCCGACTCATCCGGTTTTGCAGAATCATCCTTTGAACCATGCCAGTAAGCGATTTGGTTTAAAAATGCCTGGTATTGTTTTAAGTTATTTGTCAGGTTTTTAAATGTTTCATGTTTCAGAAGAATCCGCATGTCACTGGCTGCATTTTTAAGGATCACTTCTGCGCTTTTAATATTCGACAAGGCATCGAACAGATCGGTTCGGGTGTGATACAAAAAGAAATTTTTTTCATGACGCCGGGCCTGTTCAACGGTGAATGCAAACTTTGTGGCATGGTCAAAAAAATTCTGTTTTGAGTTCATTACTGAGATATAAAAGATGGATGAAACGCCAATACCAAAAGAAAAAAGAAACGCCACTAGAAAAGCCAGCGTGATGCGGAAACGGATACTGAAAGAGGGCCTTTGCGAAAGCGCCTTCTCCATTTGAATAATTTCATCAGCATTTGGAATATTGGCATTTCCCATGGTTTGACTTTCGGGGAGTTTAACTTTCATCAGTCTTGTCAATCTTTATATAAAGTTTATCTTAAAATGAGAACAGACGATTCAGCACTTGTCACAAGTTTTCCCAAACGCTGCTTGGAAAAAATTTTATCCAGGAAAGATTCTTTTCCCATCCACATGGCCACAAGGTTTTTCTCTGCTGCCTGGGCGATGATTGAGTTTAAGGAAAGACCATCCACGACTTTCACCCAGGCCTTGATATTGCGGGAGACATAATAGTCGAGGATACTGGCCATTCGCCGGTCCACCTCCGATTTCAGGCCTTTTGCATCCGCAACACCGATGATCTCAAGGTCTGCATGATAAAGGGTGACCAGTTGATTGATCAACTCAATGGATGCCTGGCTAACGGTATCGTGGTCCAGGCAGCAGTCGATCATCCGCGGCTTTTTTTCTTCTTTGACAACAAATACAGAGCAATTAGCATTTTTGACGATTTTGCCGCATATATCGGCATGGCCCTCCCATTTGCAGTCGGTTCCCGGATCACAACCGATTACGATCAGGTCCGCTTCGATCTGTTCGGCTTCCGCAAGAATTTCCCTGCTCGCATTTCCCGCCCGGCACTTTACGGTTAAGTTTTTGCGTTCATGTTGTTCCGGGTAGACCAGGTTTACAACACCTTTTTTTTCCTGGATTAATTTATATCCGGAAGTATGACGTCCGTAGGGCGAATCCGTCTCACCAAAAAAGCCAAGGAATGCTTCCCGATATGTGTCAAGGACGGCGGCCACGGCATTTTCTCCAGCAGTCTTCGCGGACTGGCTGTCCAATAATTCACCCGGCGATACATGGGTTTCGACACCCAGAAGTGTAACGTGTGCCCATGTATTCCCGGCCAGCTCAGCCACCAGTCGCACAACATAATCGCTATATGGATTTTTATCCAAAGCAACAAGGATTCTCATCACATCCTCCCTTTACAGTATGACAAACCTGAATTATTCCAATGTATGTCTATCGCCAGAAAATTAAAACCGGAGACGGCACACGGCCCAAAAGCTCGATCATGGGATTGTTCTTTTTGGATTTATGTTTTAAAAATGATATGATCAAGCCGTATTCTCTCAAACATTCTGCTATCTTATCGGGGGCCCCCTCTATTGTTTTCTGTGCACCAGATGTCACGTTACTCTGTTTAAGCGCGTCATCTGCATTTTTCATATGCAGATCCCTGGATTCCGTTTCGCCGATTACAAGATCTTTGGTTTTTGAAAATTTCAGATCAATAAGGTCCACTTTCACCCTGGCGTTATTGAATATTTTTACAAACTGGGCAATAAAATCACGGTGATCGGAATCCTGATCAAGGAGCAGCGCTGCATTATCTGCAGGGACTAAATTTTTGACAATCATTACAGGGCAGGGCATCAGCCGGTAAAGTCGGGAATGGACAAGCCTGTAAAAATCGTTCGGATTAAAGGAAGGGAGAGCCCCTTCCAGAAAAAATGCATATTGACCGGTCTGTAATTCGTCCAGCAATTTTTCAGTGCGATCACCGATAAGAATCTTGGGTGTCTTTAAAAAAGGAAGTTCGACCTTTTCCATGTCCAGGAATTGTCTGATTTCTTCGCTTTTGGATTCAATAAGGGCATTTTCCCAGGTTTTCTGCACCCACCCGAATCCCGGCGATGAACCGGATTTCTTCGCATCAACGACATGAATGTCATAGAGCCTCATATCAATTTTGTTAGACAATTCATTCGCATATCGGAGGGCAATACTGGATCCCAGATTCGTATTAATGGAAATGAGGCCTGTTATCATGATATTCTTCCCCTGACTTTGACTTCCGCCTTTTGGATAATATCGGAAATTTCTCCCAGCTTGAATGGTTTTGCCAGAAAATCAAACACCCCTTTACGAAAAGATTCCTTGGCTGTTTCCATTGTGGCAAAACCGGTGATGACAATAACTTCCGTATCCGGCGATAATTCTTTAACGGCTGTTAAAAATTGCATCCCGTCAAGCCCCTTCATTTTCAGATCTGTAATGACGATATGAAACGGTTTTTCCTTAAATCGCTTAAGGGCTTCCTCACTTTCAAAGAACGTCTCTACCGCATACCCTTTTTTTTCAAGGATTGGCCGCAGTCGCTTGCATACAACCGGCTCATCATCCAAAACAAGTATACTGATCTGTTGTTCATTGTTCATAATGGCTCCCTTCATGTTCATATATGTTTGAATTAGAAGTGATCAATTGGTTAAAATTTTCCATATAGCGATGAACATGTTGATCACTTAACATTTGCACATCCAGTTGTCTGGAAAAGCCGACCAGAACACCAAGAAGATATAATTTCCGGACCATTCTTTCTGTTGTCAGTTTTTTAATTCGAGCGACTACCAGATCACCACGAACTTCTATGAAAAAATCATTTTTCTCCAATATTTCGGACAGGAGCAGGGCTCTTCGGGACCTTTTTGTGATATCGGTCACGCCGCCCAGAAAACGGAAATAGGCATAGTTATTGTTCGGATTGTCATCAATATATGCGTCAATCATAGTAAAATGATAACCCAGCCTCAGGCTGATATTAGCGTATGGTTTTGATATGACGGCAAGATTCTGGCCGATATCTTTAGGCGTGGCCATATTGGTGGAAAATGTTCGTGTCATACTTGACATAAAGCTTCCCAGGCCCACGGACATGGGATCGGTATCCCATGCTCCGGGCATGAGCAGGCCGTCTATAAAAGCCCGCATAGGGATTGAATCAATCTGTTCGGGCACAATGGGGGCTGATTTTTCATTTTCGTTCACAACAAGACCGGCACCGATGTCAATCAGCACAAGATCCAATGGAACAGGCAGTTTTAATTTACCGGTAGCTGTTTTAGGGTCATGGTGGTGATAATATTGCAGGTTAATCAATTCTTCCACAGCCTTTTCATGAACAAACCGTGTAATATCATGAAATGTCTTACATCCTGATGGGGTAAAATTGTCAGCCGTCGGATCCAGCAGATTGAGCGATCCGGTTTTTTTTAAAACCCGGCGAAGCAGCCGGTATTCAAATGTTTCTTCAATAGGTGCCTCAATAAGATGATAATTGCGGAGTTCCTTGATAATCCCTTTATAGATATTATTTTCCTCCGCGTCCATGGTGATTTCCTGTTTGGATTCCAGAAGTGCGGTGGCATTTCCCGTATTCACAATGGTGGGTACGCGAAACTCACGGGCAATAGTGGCCATGTGACCGGTTGCTGATCCCACGTCCGTTATAATGCCTGCGGTTTTACGGATCACTTTGGCAAACCGTGGTGAAGTATACTTTGCCACGAGAATCGCGCCAAGGGGAAACACATCAATGTCCTCGTCCTTGAAAATTTTAAATACTTTGCCTATGGCAATGCCTCGCTGTGCAATGGTTCCTTTATTCCCGAACAGGATAGGATGCCGGCTTAAAATGTCGGGAAGGTCGTGAATAATCATAGATCGGTTTATTTGGATATTCAGCGGCCTGGCCTGCAAAATAAACAAGGTTCCCTCTTTATCAAATGCGAATTCAATGTCTTGAGGTGTTTTAAAATGCCTTTCAATCATCAGTGCGGTTTTTGCAAGCAGTTTGAGCTGCTTTGGCGTGAGGCTGGCAGCCGTCCGGCCCTCATTCGGGACTGAGCAATTTTTAGTGCCGCCATTTTTTTGTAAAACGAGTTTCTCTGTTTTTTCGGCAATGGTGATTAGCGTCTCCGCATAGGGAAATCGGCGGTTTACCTGGAAGTGGTCGGATGCCGATCGCCCATCCACAATGGGTGCGCCCAGCCCCCATGTGGAAGAAATCAGCATCAAATCACGTTCGGGCATTTGGGGATCAAAAGTATATAATACGCCACTTGTCCGGGGATTTATCATCAACTGGCATCCAACGGCCATGACGACTTCTTTTTCGGAAAAGCCTTTATTCCGCCGGTATTCCATGGCCGAAGCTGAATATGCACTGGCTACAATTTTTTTGTAACAATCCAGGAGATGATCGGCTGGCTCATTCAACAGGCTTAAATATTGTCCGGCAAAACTATGACCGCTGTCTTCTCCCCATGCGCTGCTCCTAACTGCCAGAAATGGCTTTTGTCCCTTAATGCCTCTGTAAAGAAGACCTGATGCTTTATCGACCGCTTTTTTGAGTGGGTCCGGAATTTTAGTGTCGGCGATCAGGGTTTGAATTTGCTGGGAAGCCTTTTCGACAGACAATTCTTTATTATACCACGCATCGGTAATTGTTTTTACTTTGTCCCAAAGGTTATTAACCGACATGAACGAATCAAAGGCGCGCGTGGTGATGGCAAATCCGTCGGGGACATTCAATTCAAGTACGTTTTTTATTTCTCCCAGATTGGCATTCTTTGCCCCCACAACATCTTCAAAGTCCCGGTTGATCAGATGATATAGCATGATATGATCTGTTTTAGGGATCACCGGCCGGCCGGCTTGCTCTTCCTGTATCTCGCTTTGGATGTGTTGAAACGCATCATTTAAACCCGTATATTTTCCCGGAGCCAGGATATTGATGCCGGTGATTAATTCCTGCGTTAATTCCTCTGCCTCCCGGCAGGCCGATCTTATATACTGGCTGTCAAAAATATAATCTCCACTTAATTTGTCACCCATTTCGGAAATCACCGCCAGCATCTGATTGTTGGCGGTCAGAATTTTTTGAAACGTTTTGAAAAAGACATTAAACGATTCCTGACGGGCGATTCGTTTCCGATCGCCCATGCGCTTTCCGGTTCGATTCAAAAATCGTGAAATTTTGGAAAATCGTTTCATGGCTGTGGGATTTAATGTCCGCCTTTTTGCCCTTTAAAAATAACACCTGTCAACAGCCCGGCTGCTATTGCAATCAGTGTCGCCAGAATGCCATAAAGAACCGCATGGTCAAAAGCAAGGGAATTGATCATGGCCGGAAGGCCGGTTTCTTTAATTTTAAGTTGACGGTCCTCGGTTTGAATTACTTTGCCCTTTTTTAAAATAAAAGTGGTAACCGTATAAATACCCTGGGCCATGCGACTGGGGATTTCAAGCTCACATGCGAATATTTTCTTTTTATTATCCATATTATTATGATAGGTTACCGCATTCTCTTTAACCGCATAAATGCCTTCCATGGTTTTGAGTTTAATAAACTCCTGAAACTGGAGATCCTTATCCTCGCCGGCAGGGGTAAGGGTGCATTGCCCTTTTAAGGCATTAAACCCGACAGGCGGCATATGTTCTTTGGATAAATCGGATTCAGAAATGGCAGACGGAAGATAGAGCATATAAACCTCCGGAATATCATGAAAGGAGATTGTATCCGTGTTCATCCATAGTACGCCGAAAACACGTCCTTTTTTCAGAAACTCAGCATCCTGCGTTGCACCGCTTAATTGAATGATGACTTCTGCGTCATGGGGGATATCTCCCGATACGGACACATGCCCACCGTTATAAAACGCACCGATTTGAACAACATTCGGTTCCATTTGAATGTCAATGGCTTCTGCCGTTATGGCCGAGAGGGGCAACAACCCCGTCACAATAGCCATGATAATGATGAGAATCAATTGTTTGCGCACCTTAATGTCCTCCTTTATAGGCTAACAGAATGTCCGGTGGAAGTAAAAGGCTGAACAGCATTTTAACCATTACCAGAAGTACAAGAATGGCCAAAAGGATTTTTAACTGATCCCCTCCCAGTTTTTTACTGATCTTTGCACCGAGCTGAACACCTAATGTCGAACCTAGAAGCAGAATAAGAGCCAGGATAAAATCTACGGTATGGTTAGTGGAAGCCTGCATTATGGTTACATTGACGCAGGTGAACAGAATTTGAAAAAGACTGGTCCCCACCACCACATGCATGGGCATGCGTAAAAGATAGACCATTATGGGAACCATAATAAAACCGCCGCCCACCCCCATGATAGCGGCGAGAATACCGACAAGACCGCCTAAAAGAATCGGCAGACAAATAGATACCTCGATGCCGGATTTCTCAAATCGGGTTCGGCACGGGAGTTTTTTTATCAAACGCGCATAGCTGGATTCCTTTTGAGAAACCGGGGTTAAATCAGGGACTTTATTTCTGAGCCCTTGCAAACTTTCGATAAACATATATCCGCCCACAAACCCCAGCATCAATACATAGGTGATGGTGATTAAAAAATCTGCATTTCCGGTTGCTCTTAGAATTTTGATAATCCAGACGCCTCCGGTCCCGCCTGCGACCCCTCCGATGAGCAGTAAAATTCCCATTTTAAAATCAACGTTTCCCATACGGTAATGAGCCAGGGTGCCGGAAGTCGAAGCGGCCACGATCTGGTTGGAGTCTGAAGCCGCTGCCACGGTTGGAGGAATTCCCAGCATAATCAGCAGAGGCGTCATCAAAAATCCGCCGCCCACCCCAAAAATTCCGGACAGGAGCCCCACAAATCCGCCAAGGGTAAAAATAAGTGGTACATTAATACTGTTTCCAGCAATCGGTAGGTACAGATGCCACATGGTCAACTCCTTCTTTAATATTTTTACGAAAAAGCTCTTCAATTCGGCAGTGTGTTCGTCAGCTTAATACTCCATAATATTACTGTCAAGCAGGTAAAATTCAGACAACAGGATGGACATATCGTTATTTAATCCTGCCAATAACTATTTACTGGTGTCCTGATTATTATTGTCCATCGTTTTTAAGGAGATATATAAAATAGCTGACCGGGTAAATGATACGTGCAGGGGAGGGAAAATTACCAGTCGTATATGATCTCCCAGTGTTCACCAAACGATATGTCTTGTTCACT
>JAOZOL010000557.1 GCA_029933295.1 Desulfobacterales bacterium
GGAAAACGGGGGTGTTTTTCTTTGATTGTGTGGGGAAAGTGTAAACGGCCGTTTACCCCCAAAACCAAGAATGGTTCACTGTGTAAAAGTGAACCTTTCTGCAACTTGGAAACCAGCTTGCCCTAAAACGGCAGTTAGCGGCTGCGCGGGCGTAAATTTGTTTAGCAAACGGCCGTTTTTCCCCCAAAACGAACTGCCTTCACCAACGGATGGCCGATGATCGCATTGGCCGTATCCGTCCTTCCATGCACCATATTCACCACACCACGCGGAAAGCCCGCAACCTCCATCAACTCGACAACCATCTGCATACTTAACGGCGCACGCGCAGACGGTTTCAGCACGAACGTATTCCCCGTTGCCAAAACAATCGGTATAAACGAAAACGGGAATAGCAGTGGGAAATCAAACGACGTGATGATGCCGACTACGCCGATTGACCCGCTGTTCACGAAATCATCAATCCCATCCACAACAAATTCAGAACCCAAATTTTGCTCTGTTGACGCAATTCCACACGCCGCGCCCACATTGGCAATTGCATGACGGAGTTCATCTTGCGCCTGCTCCATCGTTTTGCCATTTTCGTACACAATCAGTTCCGCTATGTCGTCGCGGTACGCTTCCATCAACGCTTTTAATTCCAACAAGAACTTGATGCGTTCTGTCAGCGGTGTGCGTCCCCATGTAATAAATGTTTCAGCGGCGATGGTGACAGCCATATCCACATCTTCTGCTGATGAAGATTGGGTTTGTGCTAATGTTTCGCCTGTTTTGGGGTCTAAAACGGCCGTTAATTCCACCCCAGTCGCATGTCGCCAATGCCCATCAATATAATTTTTGAGTTCCATATTCTCTCTTTTGTTGACGATTGTAACCCATACAGTTACAATTTGTTTGTGATTAAATCATTTTTGCATAAAGGTCTGGAAGAATTTTTCTACCATGATAACAAGAAGAAAATACCAGCAAAACACGCTAAAAAGTTAGCGTTAATTTTGGATTTGCTTGATGCCGCTTATGATATTTCAGACATGAATTTCCCTGGTTCGCATTTACATCTGTTAGAGCCAAAAAATAACGGCCGTTGGGCGGTTGATGTATCTGGTAATTGGCGGGTCACATTTGTTTTTGACAACGGAAATGCGTACCAAGTGAATTACACTGATTATCATTAACGCCTGAACTGTCATTCTTGCGAAGGCAGGAATCCATAAAGGTCACTACTTATGAACAAACGTACAAGACCCCCCTCACATCCTGGACGGATATTAAAAGAGCTTTATCTAATGCCATTAGGTATGACGAATACCAAATTAGCCGAGACGCTGGGTGTTTCCAGAAAAGCGATCTCTCAAATTATAAACGGCCGTAAATCCATAACTCCAGAAATGGCGTTGCGGTTTTCCCGCGCTTTTTCCAACACAACGCCTGAAAGTTGGTTAAATCTGCAACGCAACTACGATCTGTGGCATACTGCCCGCGAGACGCATAGTTGGGAAAATGTGCAGCCAATTTCGTTAGCTCTTGCATA
>JAOZOL010000558.1 GCA_029933295.1 Desulfobacterales bacterium
GAGACACCACCGGACGTGGTAAAAATGATAAAACCCACAAAGTCAATCGCTCTATCACTACAGCGACACTTGAACACCTAATTCCGCCGCCAAAGCGAGTTGTTTTTTTCTGTGACTATGATGCGCAATGAGGTTGCGCTTTATAAAGTATTTTATAATCTCCATGGTTCCTTTTAATGTTACAGATCGTAAAGGTAATATAACCTCAAGTAGTTTTTTAACCAGAGGCAGTGTTAAACAGTTTTTTTTTGAGCTTGTTTCATGCTGTAAAGAAATTGTTGAGCAAGCATAACGTAAAGCATATGTCTATGCCAGGCGGGCCACGATCTGTGCTCGTAATGATCCATCCCCAAGTGCATTTTACCTTCTTGAAAACAACGTTCAATGGACCAGCGCAAACAGGACGCATAACATAATTCATCGATGGTTGTCGTGATTGGAGCATTTGAAAACGCATAGCGGGTTTGATTATCAGTACGTTTTCTTATTATTAACCATACAGGTTCATCTTGTGGTAGCCCGTCACGAGAAGGATAGACTCTGAGACAAGCTACATGTGCAAGAAGGGGCCCTTTGCTTCCTTCTCCCAAGTTTACTATTGTCCATGTAATGTCTTCAGATTTTTCTAGCTCTGAAATGGAAATAGGTTTATGTTCTGATAGCACTTTGAGTTTTGTCGGATGCTTACCTTGTCCAGAATATGATGGGACGCCAACTTCAGGTTTTTCCAGAAAAACCTTACTATTGGATTTTATATCAGCAAAATAGGTAAGACTGCAAGGTAGTGACTTAAGGAAATTAATATCACTGCCGAAGCTGGCATCGCACCCAACCCAACTTGCTGGGAATTTACTGTGAACTTGATTTATTAAATCGGAAGCAATTTGGTTTTTTGTCTTAAATTTTAATTCCTCCGGCACCAAGTTTTGTCGACGTAAATCTTTATGTTCATCATCAAACCATAGTTTTGGCATGTACAGTTGACAATCAATAAGACCATGTCCTTTTTTACCGGCATAACCAACAAATACGCCAGATTGACAATTATCTTTTTTTCCTGTATTTCCACAATACTGTCGTGTAACTCCAACAGAATTCCGTCCTTTTTTTGGAAATTCTGAGGCATCGACTGTAATCATGCCGTTGTCTGTGCCCAAACGTTTAACAGTTAGTTCTTGATGCTTTAAAAGCATTGAATCATAGTCCCATTTATAGGACTTCAAAAAACGTTGGGTTGATCGTACAGATTGGGGTGTTTCCATTTCAAGTGCAATCTGTTCAGCCGTTTTTCTGGATATCGAGCTCAATAAACCAGAAAGATATGTAAGGCCTATACTTTCTTGTTCGCTACGATAGAAACAATCAGTAAAAACATGATGGTAATCAGTTAATTTTCTTGCGAGCAAGTCAATATCGATATCTTCCAGATCAAAAGTTTCTGATAATTTGGGAGACCATGTTGATTGTTGTAATAACAAACTTGTTTCCTCCACTTTTTTAGGTAGTTGCGGTTTAGTGGCGGAGGGTACTCCTA
>JAOZOL010000559.1 GCA_029933295.1 Desulfobacterales bacterium
ATCGAATTTGTTTTTAGCGATATCAGTAAATCGGGCTTGCTTGGCGCCATCATGCAGGTGACTGAGTCCAAAGTACTGTTCCACAATATAGCGAACTTTAGACAATTTTTTATTACGTTCTATTTCATATTCGGTGAGTTTAGCGGTGGTTGAATTTTTTCTCATAATGCCGTCAGCGATTTCATTGAGTGCGAGAAAATCGCGATTGGGTTTTCCGGCATATCCTTTATCGGCGTATACTTTCTCGATAGGCTGCTTGGTATGACGACTGAAGATAGTGCAATAAGAAAGATAGTTGGTGTCATTTACAGAAGCCGGGCTCAGAGTGGTGGCCAGGATAAAGCCATGGTTGGTATCGATGGAAGCATGTTCTTTAAGGCCGTAGTGAGGCTTGCCGTTTTTGATAACCCAATCCGAGTCTTGATCCCTGCAGAACTTAAGAGGCTTACCGTTTTTATCCACTTTGCCCTCGGGCGTATTTCTTTTATCGCGAAGTTTTTTAATTTCATCATTGCTGATCGGATGACTGGCGGATTTAACGAGCCTGGCATCAACGGCAATGCCCTCGTTGATTGTCACGCCCTGGGTTTCAAACTGGTGCAGGATTTCAGTATTGATTTGATCCATAGCTTCTTTAGACAGTCTACTTCTAAAACGCGAGAAGGTGGAATGATCCGGAGAGGGTTTGCTTAAAGGAAGGTGCAAGAATTTTTTAAAAGACCATCGGTCGTTAATTTGGTTTTCCAGTTCAGGGTCGGAATCGATGTGAAACCACTTTTGCAGCAGCATGCATTTGAACAGCAGCAGCGGCGGATAGGCGTCAGCGCCTTCACCGCTGGTGCCGATGGTGTAATGATTACTCAAAATGGCCTCAACCCGTGACCAATCAATGGCTTTATCGAGTTTTTCCATATTTTTGAGGCTGCGATTATGTTTCATGGAGCTGGCCAGTGCGAAATCGGCGAATCCCAAACCCTGGTTCATTTTTTTGTAACCCATATATTCCTCCAAGCATTTGAATTGTTTAAGAATATATGGCATAGATGATGGGAAAAAGCAAGGGATAATCGAAAAAATAAGTACTTTATTGTCTAAAAAGAGCGCATAAACGCAGACGGCATCGCCTTCAAGACGGGCCAGATTCAAAACAGCTTTTCTGGAGGTTATGCAAAGGTCTCACAGCTTTTCTGGAGGTTATGCAAAGGTCTCGCGGCAGCAAGGATTACCTAAAAGTGTTTGCGATATATCCTGGAAGGCACAGACCCGACTTTGCGCGCGGTATCGGCGGCTTTTTGCAAGAGGTAAAACCAAACAAACTGTGGTAACCGCAATTGCCCGGGAATTAAGCGCTTTTATCTGGGCCATCGACAAGGAAATGCAGTTTGCTGAACAATAATATGATTTTTACCAGTTTCCCTGAAGGGGTGTGACTGCGGAAAGGAGAACCCTCGTTTCTGCTATGGGAATCTGAAACTCCCGATTATAGACAGAGGCAGCTCCGCGACGAAAACAAGTCTTGCGGTAAGC
>JAOZOL010000560.1 GCA_029933295.1 Desulfobacterales bacterium
CCCATGTAAGAATAAATGCTGACAATATCCTGGGGATCGGGATTTAATTCAAGGGCTGTGTTTAGATATCTGTAAGCGGTTTTCGGATTGTTTGCAGCCAGAAAGCAGGTGCCAAGATAGAATTTGATATAATAAATATCCGGAAGGCTTGTCTCAATTTGTTTGAGCTGTTTTATGGCTGTGTCTGCTGAATTATTTTTCACGATTAACTTGCACGAAAACATTCCCACACTGGTCGCATCAGCACGCTCCCTGAAATGTGCCCCGGGAATCATTGAATAATAGGCGGGCAGGGCGAGTTGCGGATGTGTGGTTTCAACGGTTATTACTTCCATGTTCCTTTTTGATAGCTCAGACAGACAGTTTTCAACTTCAATCTTAATATTTCGATCTGAAATGTCCGGTAATTCGGAAATGTTTATCCGTTTGTCCGGGTGGGTAATGTATCCGGCTTTCTCTATGGCATTGTATTTCGGAAGACCGCTGGCCACATAGTTTGACCCGGTGTTAAAATCGCCGGCCAGTTGAGCGGTTTCAGATAATGCACGGCTCAGCGCTTTTTCAGGATTTGGAGCGGTGCCTGCGGTCCAGACAATCTCGCTTTTTTCAGGAAAGGTTGACGGATCATAGGCCATGACCCCAACGGTGGGAATGCCCATGTCAAGGGTGAAATCGGAAATATACAGGTGGATGCCGTTTTTTTTATATTTGGAAAGCATTTCCACAACCACCGGATCGGTTGCAGATTCAGGCCGGATTTTGGGCATGGTCTTTTTTTCACGACAGACAATGGCTGAAACATGTCGTTCAACAATTTCGCATATTCCCTGGCAGAGGGCTTCTTCTGCGCAGTTGCCGGCGGACGCGCCGTTAAATTCGTTGATGGCAAAAAACCAGTCAAAGGGGACCAGTATTTTTTGCTTTGAGGTCAGGTTAAATCCCCAGGTCCATTTCATGGGAATTTTTGAAAAAATATTCCTGGTTTTGATAAGATCGTCTGACTGGTCATGAACTGATTTTGCGATCATTTCAAAGGGGATGGCCTGATTTTTTAAATTCTGATACGTGTCAATGATAAAATTTTCCGGCGTGCTGGCAAAATGATAAAAACTGTATCGCTCAACTAACTCCATCACTGCGCTGGTTTCCGCCTGCGCAGGTGTTGCCCCTTTCCCCATCTGTTTGCTTGTGCCGGTCAGTTGTGCCGCACCTTCACCGCAGACGCTGAAATAAACAGGAATATCCAGCCGACCATTGTCAATCCGGACCGTTTCCGCCAGAATATCAAGGTCGAGCTGGCTGAATTTATGTCTGACACTTTTTAATGTTTCCTCAGGCGTAACAATTTTGTCCTGGTCCAGAGTAAATTTTTTGTACGCATTTTTTAAGATAATGAAATTTTTCATTTTTTCCTGTGATAATTTGATTAATTTATCTTATAAAAAATAAAACAGGGCAATAAATAACACTTTTGGGTCAGATATGACAAGCACGAAAGCTGGCTTGTTACAGGCTAAATAAATT
>JAOZOL010000157.1 GCA_029933295.1 Desulfobacterales bacterium
CTTCCTTTGTCAGGCGCTTGTCAATATTAACATCCTTGTCATAGTACGGCCCGTGGTAATAATCCGGACGGCACGGCATGGCGCCTTCCCCTGCTTCGGTCCGGGCGATGGTTTGAATAAACTGGTCCATCTGAAAAGATTCCTGCAGATTTCTCGGGGCCTTTGCCGGCACATGCTCACAGGTTTCTGAA
This sequence comes from Desulfobacterales bacterium, assembly GCA_029933295.1. GTDB lineage: Bacteria > Desulfobacterota > Desulfobacteria > Desulfobacterales > Desulfosalsimonadaceae > JAOZOL01. Next base: position 192 of record JAOZOL010000157.1, read on the forward strand.
ATCCGCATCAATTCTTCCTTGCGCTTGGGGTTGGATTCAAAATTTTCTGCAATAATCCGGGCCAGACGCGCATAACGCTCCGCAAGAATAATACACGCTTCAAGAATAATCTGCATGGCTTCCCAGTTGAGCATCTTGTCATATAAAGGCAGAATGTCCGGACCGGGATTGCCGGAGGTTCTCTTTTCAGCCGCATCCATGTGTCCGTCGATTTCCTCAATAATATCTTCAAACCCCCGTTTACCGGTCAATATATATTCATAATCCTTGCCGGAATAACCGTAGGCTGAAGTGGGAACACCCCAGCCGATAACACCGCTCATGAACTTGACCAAATCTTCCGGATCAAGGATCCTGCCCAGCTTGTCAATCGATGTTTGCCCGCCCCAGTAGTCGGTCAATTCGGCAATGGTTTTAAGTGATTCTTCTTGCGGTTCAGGGATAATGCCGGCTTCGTTATATACTTCCTCATTAACAATACTGGCACCTTCGATCATCCAATCTATAGTGTTTGGCAGCCCCCCCACATACCCGACAAGCTGCGCATGATCGGTGATGAAAATTGTTTTATTTTCAAGTACGTTGGCCAGAGCTTTTGCCTTTCTCAGCATCTGGGGATCACGGTCATTCTCTTTCCAAGCTTCGGTAAAAAGAATCGCACGATCAAGGTTTATTTTAATCCCCGGATTATAAGCACCGCCGACCGCCCCTTTTTTCCATACCGATTTTCTTAAGTAATCCAGTCGCTTGGATCGCGTTTTTTCAGCAACCCACCACCATTCCTGGTCTTTTTCATGCTTTTTTAGTTCTTTTGCCGCTGTCGCTGTCATTTTATTTCCTCCTGAAATGTTTTATAGATAGAGTAGAAAAGTCTTCCCTGCAACGCAGGTTTGTGTTTACAATGTATGGACGGAGTTTATCACGAAATAAATGCCGCAGGATTGAATAGTTATTTCGTGACAAACCCTTCTTATTACAGCCCCACGACCGTTCTCTGAATAATGTTGTCCTGGGTTTTACGGCTGATGTCCACAAAATGCGCGCTGTATCCCGCTACTCGTACAATCACTTCCGCATATTTTTCAGGGTCTGACTGAGCAGCCCGCAAAGTTGTGTCATCCACCATGTTAAACTGCACATGATCCAAACCCAGATCCGCCCATGTATCCATATAGGACTTCCAGAGTTTAAACCCTTTTTCACCGGAAAGCTGGGTCGGTGAAAGGCGCTGGTTCAACAGAAAAGCACGGCCGTCTTTAATATGGTCGAATTTACTGCATGATTTGAGCACTGCGGAAGGGCCTTTCTTGTCCAGGCCCGGGCCCGGAGAAACACCGCCGTCATAAAGCGCATCCCCCAGACGCCGCCCGTTGGGCAGGGCACCCACAAGGCTGGCATAATGGATATTACCGCTGACATTTTCAGGCAATGCCGGCCAGTTGTTACCGCTGGGGCATTTGATCTCGTGAGAATGTCTGGCCACTTCTTTGAGGCAACGGACCATTATATCGTCCACGTAGTCATCGTCATTGCCCCACTTGGGCGCATTATTGACAAAGTCCAGCCGCATTTCCTCGTGCCCTTCCCAATCCGCTTCAAGGGCAGTGATCAAGTCATCCATGGTATATTTTTTCTCATCAAACACGAGCTTTTTGACTGCTGCCAGGCTGTCCGCGTTTTCCACCCAGGTGAAAAAGGTCACCCAGCAGTTCCCGCGTTCACCTTCCGGACTGACCGCGTCAAGTCCGCTTTCAACCGATCTCTCCGATATGGCGGACAAAAACGGCCGGCCAAAGAATTCAGGGTCCTTGGCCCGGCCCAGGTTAACCGTTCGGACCAGAATATTCATCAACCATTCCATCTGGGCCGTCCATGCCTGGAACAGCTCTTCAAAATCCTTGAATTTTCTGGGATCACCGGTTTTCGGGCCCATCTGCATCTGCACCACCCGGTCAAAACCGTCCGACAAGGCATACTCGACCATCTTGGCGGTATTGGCGGTCGCAGAGGCCATGCGCATGGGCTGGAAACCGTGCTTGGTGGTGGGGCACGGAGACATGCACGCCTGATGCACCCAGGTCCTGGCCTCCTCTACCGGATGGCCATACCAGTACACGGTGTTTTCTACCAGGATCGGGTCATTACGCATGGAAGGGTACCCGAGCCCGTGCCGGATGCACTCAAAGCATTCTCTCATAACTTCATCCTTGACCCCTGGATGCCACCGGAAACCGAATGTGGGGTTGGACACCCGCACCAGCCGGGCAGCCTGCATAAAAGCAATGGTCAGATCATTACACGCATCCGAACCATCCTTGTTCACACCGCCCATGGTCCATACCCACGTACCGGTGATACCCTGGAGCCCTTCCCTGGCCCACCGGGGAGCGAACACGCCGATCTCATAGGTGCGAATCATAAATTCTCCCACCAGATCAAGGGCCTCTTCCTTTGTCAGGCGCTTGTCAATATTAACATCCTTGTCATAGTACGGCCCGTGATAATAATCCGGACGGCACGGCATGGACCCTTCGTAGGCCTCGAATCTTGCCAACGTCTGAACAAACCAGTCAAATTGAAAAGATTCCTGCAGTGTTCTCGGCGGCTTTGCCGGGACCTGCTCGCAGGTCTCTGAAATCCGCATCAATTCTTCCTTGCGCTTGGGGTTGGATTCAAAATTTTCTGAGATAACCCGGGCCAGACGTGCGTAACGTCCAGCAAAATTTATCGACGCTTCAAGAATGATCTGCATGGCTTCCCAATTCAGCATCTTGTCATATAAGGGAAAAATATCCGGACCCGGTTCGCCGGAGGTCCTCTTTTCCGCCTCATCCATATAACCGTCAATTTCCTCAATAATGTCTTCAAACCCCCGTTTGCCGGTCAAAATATATTCATAATCCTTGCCGGCATAACCGTAGGCTGAAGTGGGAACACCCCAGCCGATGACACCACTCATATACTTGACAAGATCTTCCGGATTAAGGACCCTGCCCAGTTTATCAATCGCCGTTTGTCCGCCCCAGTAATCATTGATCTCGGCCATAATCTTCAAAGACTTTTCTTTAGGTTCGGGGACGGTGCCCGGCTCGTTGTAGACCTCTTCATTCACGATGCTTGCCCCTTCAGGATACCACTGAATCGTATGGGGGAGACTCCCGATATACCCAACGAGCTGCGCCTGGTCGGTTATAAAAATAGATATATTTTCAAGAACATGAGCTATGGCTTTCGCCTTTCTCAGCATCATAGGATCCTGGTCATTCTCTTTCCAGGCTTCGGTGAAAAGAATTGGACGTTCCAGATCGATTTTAATCCCAGGATTGTAAGCGCCACCGATGGCCCCTTTTTTCCATACCGCTTTTCTTAAGTAATCCAATCGTTTGGATCGCGTTTTTTCAGCAACCCACCACCATTCCTGGTCTTTTTCATGCTTTTTCAGTTCTTTTGTCGCTGCATTTACCATTTTTATCTCCTCCAGAAATATTATTTTTTTTGGAATTGATCGCATTTTGATGCGTCGGTATCTTCATCGACCGGTTTTGCCTTATAATAAGCCTGCCTTGGATCAACTACCCGTTGAACACAGTCTCCGGTTGATGGATCGTCTTCAAGCGGAAAAAAATTAGTGCATTCATTACATGTGGTCATTTGTATTCACCTCCCTTCAAATAATTTTTTGGTCCACTTTTGTAAGCTGGAACAATCAAAATTTAAATTTCAAAGAACCTTTGTAATCGTAATAGATGCCAGTGACTGTATCGTACCACAGGCATCTCCCATGACTGACTCGTCAGTCATGGGAGATGCCTGAAATAATAATGTGGAGTTATAAAACAAAATTTTTTGACAACTTTGCTATTGAAAAACACGACTGACACGTCAGTCATTCTCTTTGCAATTTAATATGTAATGTGTTTTTGAACGATTTTTTAACCCATTGTCTGTATTGTATATGCAGTAATCATTTCAACCCTGCTCACTTTGCATCTGCCGCAGAAGATAAAATAATATATACTTTAACGGACTTTGAATTTCAGGCAATGCCATTACAACCTTTTCTAAAAAAATAGTGGCTCCCGCTGAATATGCCTCTTCCATTAATCCCCGATCCGGCTGAACCGTATAGCATATCACCGGTAAAACCGGAAAACTTTCCCGGATTTTTTTTACTGCATCAATAGAGATATCCGTAGCACGGCTCCGATCTCCGAATTTTCGCTGAGCATCTTCCGGCCAAAAAAGATCCAGCAGAACTAAATCCGGTTTTTCTTTTTCAATAAGATCCCGGCAGGAGTCAATCTCACCGCTTTTGATAAATTCAATGTTAACCCCGATTTTTGTTTCAGAATCAGCAAGCCCCTGCTCCAAGGATGAAATCCAGTTATCATCCCATATAAGTTGATCCGGGGGGAATTGTTTCCTGAAAAGAGGACTGAAAATATCATCTAAGAATAAAATTTTTGCGTTCATAATACGCTCCTTTTTTTAAATTACCCCGTCAGCAATGGGAAAAACAAGATGGGTTTGATAGGGGTTTTTATTTATATGCATTTCCCCTCTCAGAGATTGCATCTCCATCTCAATTTGATTTATTCCCCTGCCTGAAACAGTATCGTATATTTCACCATTATCCGCAAACAAAACGTCAACTGACTTTTTCTTTTGCTCAACAATGATGTCAATTTTACCTATAAATGATTGCTTTTTTACCTGAACAACATTTATGGCACGTACACTATTGGAAAACAGGTTTTCAAAGATGGTTTCCAGTTGTTCGTCACTGGCCATGATGCGGATCTCAGATATGCGATCATCCTTCAGGTCAAGATTAATTTTAAAACACGGGAGCTGTGCTGTTTTTCGATGTATAAAAGCACGCAGCCATAATGCAAAATAAATCTTCTTGCTCCGCCATCTTAAAACCCTGCCCTGGTCGTGGAGCTCTTTAAGAAGGTTCTCAAGACCTTTTAAAGATTTAAATGCGGTATTATTTTCTAAATCGAAAGGTGTCTCTTTATATACCAGGGCTGATTTAAGCGCTCCCAGCAGATAAAACCCGGGATTATGAATTTTATTGCTGACATCTGATAATTGTTGAATAATCCGTTCGTTTAACAGAAATGAACGCAGCAGGGAGTTATATAAGGCTAAAAAAGAATTCATATGCAAAAACGGCCAGAACTCCGGGCGCAGAGAGCCCAGAATGATTACGCCCAATTCCTGGCTTAACATATGTAACGAATAGATCACATATGATTTGACCTGGCTGAGACCATCAAGTAAAAAGGCACGATCCTCTGAAGAGATATCGGATAATTTTTCAATCCTGCGTTTGAAATTACACAACCGTTTATCACCGGAACCTCCTTCCACTGGAAAGATTGAATCACGCTCATCACGCAGGACACTCTCACCGGAAGGAACAAAATTGTGAAGCAGTATTTCCCGTAATTTTCCGTCCTTCCACACCACCACCCGGTATCTCGTGTCATTGATATTGCCTGTTTTAAAAAATGCCAGCACAATATCAGCCGAGGATAGTTTGGTGTAGGGTTCAATCAGATCCCTATAGTCAAGAGATCTGTTAGAGGCGATGAGCCGTGCCATCTGAAGAAGTTTTTTCTGGGCGGTGTTTAATGCGATTCTGTTTCGGATATCTATGACGTATTCCATAATCAGATCGCCATACTTTCTGGCAAAATCCTCAAGCGCCTCTTTTTCTGTACAGATAAAAGACTTCCTGCCACGGTAACGGCCGAGTTCAATGGTGCAAAAAATATCTTTCCCTCTTTTTAA
>JAOZOL010000561.1 GCA_029933295.1 Desulfobacterales bacterium
GCTCCATCATTTTTATATAATTGGTCTAATTCCTTAAGTTTTCACTATTCATTTTTCTCAATTCTCACTTTTCAACATCCATTTCCAGGCAGGCACGATATCGATGCGTTCGTCGGACATATCTTCGTCCAGCCATGTGACTATGGTGCCCCGGTTTAGTCCCAGTTCCTGCATGCCCGACAACAGCGCCCGAACTTCCCTTTTTTGTGTAACCGGATCGTTAATATCCCAACAGACCTGTATAAGCCGGACTCCGGGCTTATTTTCCGTAAACAGTACAAAGTCAACCTCGGTTCCGTTTTTTGTGACATAATATTCAGGAGCAAGCCCCTGCCGGCGAAGATGCATAAAAACGAGATTTTCCAATATCGCCCCCCGGTCATCAGTTATATTAAAAGGCATAGCTTTCAGAAGCCCCGGATCAATCACATAGACCTTTTTCGGATTCACCCGGCGGACTTTTTCCGATCGGGCGTGTATGGGGACAGGGTAGAAGAGAAAAGCGTCCGTGAGGTGATCCATGTAACTATACAAATTGTTTTTTGTGCAGGCAACCCCTTGACTTTTTAGTGAGTTATAGAATTTATTGACGCTAAATCGTGTTGCCGGAGCGTTAATAATATGTCGGATAAGCGCCCTTAACGCCACGGTGTTGCTGATCGCGTATCGCTCTACCACATCCCTCAGGATCACGACATCCAGATAATTTCGGAGTACCTCACGCCTAAGCTCCGCATCAAAGGTCTGCACTTCGGGAAAGCCCCCGGTTTTGATGTATTGACTCATCAGATTTTGTAGCACTGCCCTTGTTTCGGAACCAAATCGTTGGTCTGATTTTAAGTTAACTTTATTGTAACTTATGAACTCTTTAAAACTAAACGGAAATATTTCATATGTCAGTGATCTGCCCCTTAAACTGGTGGCAATTTCCGTGCTCAGGAGTTTTGATGATGAACCGGTCACACAGATAAATAATTGTTCCGTGTCCAGCAACCGCCGGACAAACATGTCCCAACCCTCGATACGCTGGACTTCATCAAAGAACAGATAGCATTGTTTATTTTTAAAATCCGGGAATTTACGATAGTATGTATCCAGTATTAATTGAAAGTTCCGGGCGGAAAACGGGAGCAGCCGCTCATCTTCAAAGTTTAAGTAAAGCAGCCGTTCTTTTTCGAGTCCCTGGTCCAGCAATTCGTGCATTTGCTGATAACAGAACCAGGTTTTGCCGGACCGCCGCATGCCGATTACCACGTTGGCTTTGCGCGGCACCCATGTCATTGATTGCTGGCGTGGCATGGGTTTGGGCAGCATACGTTCATGGAAATCGTCGATTAGAAAATCAATAATATTTTTCATGTCGGCATTCTATCTCTTTTTTAAAGATAATTCAACATTTATTTATCTCGATTAAGGAGATGGTTTTTGATATAAATTGAAAATTGAATACTTATTGTAGTCACTCCGCTCCATCATTTTTATTCTAATTGATAGAATTCCTTAAATTTTCACTTTTCACTAT
>JAOZOL010000562.1 GCA_029933295.1 Desulfobacterales bacterium
TATAATGAATTACTGACAGCCGGCAGGTCAGATAATGAAAATTTGTTTCAACTAGATGCTGGCAGGAATTCTTTCCCCTAAGGAGGAAATCATGAAGACAGTGATAAGTATATTGATCGCTTTGAGCTTTATCTTTGCGGCACCGGCATTTGCCAAGAAACCTTCATGGGCGGGAAAAGGGAAACATTCCGAATCTCAGTTTAAAAACCATGGCAAAGCAAAGCATTTCCAGGCCGGTGACGAAACTGAAACAGCAGAAGAAAATCTTGAAAATGTAAAGGAAGGGAAAAAGCTTGGCAAAAAGGGGAAAAATGGCGACAAGACAATGAAAGACGAGGCCCTGGAAGAGGGAAAGCCAGGCCTGGAAAAACAGGGCGAAAAGAAGAGTGGACAGCTGCAAAAAGAGCTGGATAAAGGTTCTGAAAAGGGCCAGGAGTCTCGCCAAAAGCGAAAAAAATGGTGGAAATTCGGGGAATAATTTTTATCTTTGGTGCTGCTGTTAAAAAATATTTCCTGAACAATTATGTTACTATCTGGCATGATTACTGCTAGCAATTTAAGCCACGTTGTACATATTTCTGATAATTGAACTAAGAGGAGGTTGTGATGAAAAGAAAGATAGGCCTTATTGTTCTTGCTGCCCTGATTCTGGTGGCGTTCTGCGCCTTACCCGCCCTGGCAGGTCATAAAAAAGGAAAAATTCCCAATGGTCTGAACGGGAAATCATCCAATGGCAAACTTTATTTATTTGAAAAAGATCCGGACAGTTGGGATATCATCGAGTCGGGTGCCTGGGGGAAAATGAACTACAAGTTTCGGCGTGACCAGTTCAGATTTAATTTTAACGGCCACGGTCTGGAACCGGGAACCAATTATACCCTGATTTACTATCCCGATCCCTGGCCCGGTGTCGGCCTTATCTGCCTGGGATCTGCTGTTGCCAATGGTGGAGGGAATGTGCATATCAAGGACAGGCTGGAAGGCCTGTGTGATCTGCTGTCCGACCAGGATAAGAACCTCAAGGACGGGATAAAAATCTGGCTGATTCCGACTGATGATATCGATGAGGATGCAGACCCTCTCCAGATGAGTGGTTGGAACCCTGGAGAATATCTTTTTGAATATGACCTGATGAGTTGTCCCGTCGAAGTGCCTAAGAAAGAAAAAATTCCCATTGGCAATCTTTATTTATTTGAGAAAGATCCGGAAACCTGGGATCTCATCAAACCGGGTGCCTGGGGAAAAATGGACTACAACCTTTGGGGAGAACAATTCAAATTTGATTTTAACAGCAGCGGTCTGGAACCGGGAGTCAGCTATACCCTGATATATTATCCTGACCCTTGGCCCGGCGTTGGCTTGGTTTGCCTTGGTTCCGGCGTTGCCGATGATAAAGGAAAAGTACATGTCAAAGGCGAGCTGGATGATCTGTGCGACCTGCCAGCTGATTATGATGAAAACTATGTTTTTGGAGCTAAAATCTGGCTTATTTTAAGCGATGACATTGATGAAAGTGCAGA
>JAOZOL010000563.1 GCA_029933295.1 Desulfobacterales bacterium
CGCTATAGTGCGGGTGCGCGGCCAGCCAGCGGATGGCCGGGAAAAATTTTTCTATTTCGCTGATCCAGTTGGAAATCAGGGAAGCCGGGATGATCAGCAGGCTGGCAGGGGTGTTTTTCGTTTTTTTCAATGTACTTAAAAAGGCAAGGACCTGAATTGTTTTGCCAAGTCCCATATCATCTGCCAGGCAGGCGCCGAAATTCAATGAATCCAGAAAATGCAGCCAGTTTAATCCTTTTTGCTGGTAATCACGCAGCCTGGCGGTAAACCCCTTGCCGGGTTTTATATTATCAACCAGGCCGGGATTTTTGAGTTTTTTAACTACCGACATCAGCCACTCACCACTTGAAACGGAAATATCCGCAGTCCCCTGAAGATCCTTAAATGCTTTTTCCGGATTCAGCTGCAGCCGCATGGCATCCCGCAAACTGAATCCGTCATCCACCATTTCCCTGGCATTATCATAGGCTTCAAGGGCCTGTTTTAATTTTTCATGGTCCACCGGAACCCATTTGTTTTTTATAAAGGCCAGTCCTTCGGCTGCTTCGAGCATTTGTCTTGCTTCTTCTTCTGAAACCTCCGTATCACCGTAAAGAATCCTTGGATTGAAATCCACAATAGCATCCAGTCCGACAAACGACGGTTTTTCGTCTCCTATGGACAAATCCAGTGAAGGTCCGGAAGATCGGCTTTTCCACCAGTCCGGAATTCGGCACAATATACCGGATTCTTCATAAAAAGGAATTTCCTTCAAAAAATCATAAGCTTCGCTGCTGCTCCAGGCAAGGGGATGAAACAGTTCGCCGGTATCAATTAAATCCCGGATCAGCCCACTTTTTTCAGCCGATTTATATACGGTTGAAAGAAGTTCCAGCAATTTGTCATCATTGCCGTCATATTCATTCAGGGCATTTTTTAACGGCAGGTGATTGGGTTTTCCGTTTCGTCCCATGCCGGTGGAATACGTGGCCATAAACGCAAAGGGAAGCTCACTGTTTTTATTTTCCACCAGATGAAAGAAAACCCGCCCGGCAAGGTAAACAGCCGGACTCAAGGCGCTGAAAAAAGATTCCACACTGTTTTCGTGTTTTTTGATCAATGCTGAAAATGTTTGTCCGAGCGCTTTCCACAGATCGGCCATCATGTTTATATCAATATACTCGGCACCGGAGATCATCGGTGTTTTTTCAACCATATGCACCAGTTCGTCTTCGGTAATTTCTACTTGAACCGTATGCCGCAGTGTTTCAAGATCCGGAATCCGGCTGAGTTTTTGAATGAACAGCCCTGAAAATTGAATATAATAATTGATTGAAGAAGACAGTTCACGGTTTTGTTCCAAAAACCCGAGATAGAAAAGCCATGAACCGGGATCACGCGTATATGATGCAAAAATATCGTTTTGAAGCCCGGCGGTTTTTTCAGAAATCTTTTCCTTCAAATCAATCCACTCGGGAAGAAGGGTTCTGTCCGGAGAAACAGAAACCGTCAAAATGCTGGTCATTTTAATATTGTCCT
>JAOZOL010000158.1 GCA_029933295.1 Desulfobacterales bacterium
CAACGGTCATCGGCCAGTATCATAATACCTATATTCTATGCGAGGGGGATGGGGCCTTAATTGTTGTGGATCAGCATGCCGCCCATGAACGGATCGTTTATGAACGCCTCAAAACAGATAGGCAGTCAAACCATACCCCTGCAACCCAGAGACTTATGCTTCCTGAAACTTTTGAACTGGGGTATAGTGAATCCGACATCATAGGGCAAATGCTGCCGGATCTGAATTCTTTGGGCCTTGAAATTGAACATTTCGGGGGCAACACCTTTGTGGTCAAATCAGTCCCGGTCCTGATCTCGGATCGGGAAATCAAGCCCATGATCCTTGAAATTGCGGAAGCGATGATGGCTTTCGGTTACTCACCCGGCCTTGAGGAAGCCCTTGACCAGTGCCGGATTCTCATGGCCTGCCATGGAGCCATACGGGCCCGCCAGGCCCTTTCAGTCAAGGAAATGAAAGAGCTGTTGATCCAGCTGGATCTTTGCGAAAATCCATTCCACTGCCCCCACGGCAGACCGACCTTTATTCAATGGCCTGTAAAATCCCTGGAAAAAAGTTTTAAGCGAACACTGTGACGACTCAGGTTTGACTTTTTTACCTGTATTGCAAAAAAAGTCTTGACTTTTTTACCTTATCGGGTAAATTGGTCGCATGATAACCAGGCATATCGAAAAAATCTTAACAAGCGATGATTATGGCCGTCAAATGCGCTTTCTTGCCGGGCCGCGCCAAACAGGAAAAACAACAATCACACAAAAACTTGTCGCAAAAGAGCTGTATTTTAATTGGGATATAAAAACTGTAAAAGACCATTACCGGAATGACCCCTATTTTTTTGAGACAAATATCTATGACACACCGGGAAAACCATGGGTCGCCCATGATGAAATCCACAAGATGCCCAAATGGAAAAATATATTAAAGGATTATTTTGACAAGTTTGAGGGGCAGGCCCGTTTTATAATATCAGGAAGTGCCCGCCTGGACCTGTTCAGAAAATCCGGTGACTCGCTGGCAGGACGCTACTTTCTCTTTAAACTCTATCCCCTTACCCTTTCGGAAGCCGTTGGCGCAACTCCCATATTGCCGGATGCAAGTATCAACGCATTGGATTTTATCGATAAACAATTTTCCAGGTTAACATATCATCAGGATGCGTTGGAGCAGCTGCTTGCCTTTAGCGGGTTCCCGGAACCTTTTTTAAAGGCGAACACCCGTTTTTACAATCGATGGAGCAATGCGTTAATCGACCGTCTGATCCGTGAAGATGTAAGGGATTTAACGAGAATCATCGAATTGCAAAATATTGAGACACTTGCCGGTTTATTGCCCCAAAGAATCGGCTCCCCGTTTTCGTTAAATTCAGTCCGCGAAGAAATGTCGGTAAGCTATAATGCGGTAAAAAATGCGGTCGCAGCCGCAGAGCTGGTTTATATGATTTTTATGGTCCCTCCTTATTCAAAGAAAATTTCGCGCACCTTAAAGAAAGAAAAAAAGTGTTATTTTTTTAATTGGATGCTGGCCGCTGATGAAGCGGCCAGATTTGAAAACTATGTGGCAATTGAACTAACATCATTAACCGAGTTCTGGAATGACAGTGGGACCGGAACATATCGTTTATTTTTTATCCGTACCAAGGATGGCAAGGAAAGTGATTTTCTGATTACACAAAATTCCAATCCCTGGTGTTTATTTGAAGTAAAATTAAAAGACGGGCCCATTGAAAAACATCACTATAAACACGCCGGCCATCTTGGCGGTATTCCCATTGTTGTGTTGTGTAAAGAGAATAAAGTTTTAAAAAAAGGGGATAATAACTCTTTCCGGGTTTCCGCCAGCAGATTTTTTTAGGAACAAAGGTATACTGACAGCATATCAAGTGACTGAAAAACGTTGATTTTTTAAAAGGTTAACTCATATGAAACGAATCTGGATTGCAACCATAGGCTTCATACTGCTGTTTGCGCTGCTGATGGCGGTTCGTATGGATATTTGCGCACTTCTTTTTTCAAAAGAGCAGCCTGCCGGCCACATCGCATCGGAAACGCTTCATGAGACAGATACCTGGAAGAATCTTTTTTTAAAAGACCAAAAAATCGGTTATGCCCATTCTGTTCTCTCAAAACAAAATACCGGCTACCGAATGGATGAAACCCTTTTTATGACAATAAATGTCATGGGATTTTCACAGGAAATCAAGATGACCACAACTGCTGACTTAAAACCTGATCTGACCCTTTTGTCATTTGATTTTAACCTTAATTCCGGCAGGTTCGCCTTTACCGCAGCCGGTAAACTGACAACCGAAAATATTTTAGAAATTGAAACAAACATTTCCGGCTCTCCACAAAAAATGGAAATTAAACTGGAGCATCCGGCCCATCTCACCGGCGGTATCTTGAATGCCGCAGCCAGAGAGTTTAAACACACAGGGAAAAAACAGTTTACTTATTATATATTTGATCCTGCCACCATGAGCCAGGAGCCGGTTATCGTAAAAATCATCGGTGATGAAAAAATCATCCATAGGGGACATGTGACGAAGACGACCAAACTGACCATACATTTTAAAGGAGCTGAGCAATCCGCATGGATGGATGAAAACGAAGAGATCATTAAAGAAACAGGCCTGTTGGGATTAACCCTTGTAAAAACAAGCAAAAAAGACGCCCTGTCCGGAGTTTCCGGCACACGGCTTCAAGATATTACCGAAATCGCTTCAGTGCCCGCCAATTTTAAAATAAAAACCCCACGCAGGGCCGCTTATTTAAAAATCAAACTTGGCGGCATCAATACGGATAACCTTTATTTAAACGGCGGCAGACAGGTATTGGATAAAAACATACTGACCATCACGCGGGAAACATTGACAGACTTTACCAAAACCGTTGCTCCTGCTGATTCTGATGAATTAACACCTTTTTTAGAACCAGAACCGTTTATCCAGTCCGACCATCCGGACATTTCAAAACGTGCGCAAACCATTATATCAACAGATGATCCTTCTTTTAAAAAAGGCAAAAAACTGGTTGACTGGGTTTTTAAAAATATCGAAAAGCGCCCGGTTCTTTCCATTCCGGACGCTCTCTCAACCTTAAACAATCGCATAGGGGACTGTAATGAACACGCGGTTCTTCTTGCGGCCCTGGCACGGTCTGCCGGGATTCCGGCAAAAATTGAATCCGGCCTGGTCTATTTACGGGGCCGGTTTTATTATCATGCCTGGAACCTGCTGTATGTCGGCAAGTGGATCACGGCGGATGCGGTATTCGGGCAGATGCCGGCTGACGCGACTCATATCCGGTTTGCCAGCGGCAATCCGGAATCACAGCTTGATCTGATCCCGGTGATTGACAAGGTAAAGATTGAAGTAGTTGATGCAGGATATTAATCATGATTAAAACAAAAAATTTAACCAAGCGATACGGAAAAACCCTGGCAGTGGATTCCCTGAACCTGCATGTTCAAAAAGGAACGATTTTCGGATTTATCGGGCCTAACGGCGCCGGAAAAACCACCACCATTAAAATGCTGGGCGGACTTATCGAAGCGGATGCCGGCGCTGTCTTTATCCGGGGAACGGACATCAAAACAGCACCGGAGAATGCCAAACGAATCATCGGATTTATTCCGGACAGACCTTACCTCTATGAAAAACTCACCGGCATGGAGTTTTTAAAGTTTACGGCAGACCTTTACGGGGTGGATGAGTCTGCATTTTCAGGTAAAGCGAAAAATGTGCTGGAATTATTTTCTTTAATTGACTGGAAAGATGAACTCATCGAAGCATATTCACACGGCATGAGACAGCGGCTGATCATGGCCGCAGCCATCCTGCATGACCCGGAAATCATCATTGTTGATGAACCCATGGTCGGCCTTGACCCGGCAGGCATTAAAATGGTGAAAAAACTATTTCGACAACTTGCAGACACGGGCGTTACTTTTTTCATCTCCACCCATACCTTGAGCATGGCCCAGGATTTATGCGATTATATCGGCATCATCCATCGAGGCAAGCTCATAGCCACAGGGACTTTAGATGATTTAAAAACCCAGGCTCAGGCACGTTCCGGTGATCTTGAAGCCGTATTTTTAAAACTCACCAGGGAAAATTCGTTTAGCGAAAGATATCATAGTGTTTAGGGAGCATCTTCATGAATGATATTCTCACCCTACTGCGGCCCCGCTTCTTGTCGTTTAAAAATTCAAAAGGGGACGGCCTTACCCGCATCATAGTACTCGGCATCATCGGTGTGATTTTCTGGGGCGGGCTGTTCGCCGTGTCCCTTCGGCTTCTGACGTATTTCCAGAGCATAGAGGAACTCGGCAATATTCTGGCATGGAAACTGCTTTCCATGGTGCTGGTGATTTATTTTTCCCTGCTGGTATTTTCCAGTATCCTGACCGCTCTGTCCAAATTATACATCAGCAAGGATCTGATGCTGGTCCACGTTATGCCGGTGGCTGGATATAAGATTTTTTTTGCACGATGGATTGAAAGCGCCATAGACAGTTCATGGACAATCATCATATTCACGCTGCCGGTACTCATCTCATACGGCATTATATACAAAGCCGGCCCTTTTTTTTATATCCTGATTGCCCTTGTCCTGTTACTGCTGTCTCTGATCGCATCGATCATCAGTGCCGTGCTGGTCATGGTGACGGTAATTATTGTTCCCCCAGGGCGGATGAAAAGTATCTTTGTTTTTTTAGGCCTGCTTTTGTTTCTCCTGCTTTATCTGGCATTTCGGGTGATCAGACCGGAACGGCTGGTGGACCCGGAAGCATTTGCGACATTTCTAAGTTACTTAAAAATTATGGAAACCCCGTCTTCTCCGTTTTTACCCTCCACATGGGCGTTTGATGCCATACAGGCAAGCCTGATGAGCATAACCGGTGCCATGTTTTTAAACCTCTCCCTGCTGCTGGCCGGCGCAGGTGCCATGATTTTTCTATCCATCCTCATTGCTGACGCCATCTACGTCAAGGGGGTATCCAAAAGCCAGACTGCGAGAAAAACACTCCGAAAACCAAAACCAGGCAAAAACCCGCGTGTTTTAGCGTTTCTGCCACGTCCGGTGCAGGCGTATGTCATCAAGGAGATCAAAACATTTTTCCGTGACCAGACCCAGTGGTCCCAGATATTTCTGATTCTGGCATTGATTATTATCTATATCTATAACTTCAAGGTACTCCCCCTGGATCGGTCTCCCATTAAAACCATATACCTTCAAAATATCCTGGCGTTTTTAAATATGGGACTGGCTGCTTTTGTACTGACTGCGGTGGCCGGCAGATTTGCCTACCCCGCCGTCAGCCTTGAAGGGGAATCCTTCTGGCTGGTTACGTCATCACCGGTTAAACTAAAAACATTCTTATGGATAAAATATTTTATTTATTTTATCCCCCTGCTGCTGTTAACCGAAGTACTCATTGTTGTAACAAACATTCTCCTTGCAGTGTCCCCGTTTCTGATGTGGCTTTCAATCATTACGATTTTATTTATCGCTCCTGCGGTGGTATCGTTAGGAATCGGTCTTGGGGCCGCTTACCCGGACTTTAATTCCGAAAATGCGGCCCAGGCTATCACCAGCTTTGGCGGACTTATTTTTATGATGCTGGCAGCAGTTTATATTACCGGCATCATCGTCCTTGAAGCTGGGCCCGTATACCGAATTTTTATGGCCGGCGTCCATAAACAATCCATTCCCCTGACGGGTTGGGTGTGGATCGCGGGGTCTTTTCTGCTGGCAGCTGCAATCAGCATCCTGACAATGA
The DNA here is from genome assembly GCA_029933295.1 of Desulfobacterales bacterium. Classification (GTDB taxonomy): domain Bacteria; phylum Desulfobacterota; class Desulfobacteria; order Desulfobacterales; family Desulfosalsimonadaceae; genus JAOZOL01. The sequence continues at coordinate 5,785 of JAOZOL010000158.1, forward strand.
TCTATGCGATGAGGTTCGGGGAGAAACATCTGGCCGATCTGACGCTTGCGAGGAAATGAAGAGGCGGTAAAACAGGTTACATTTTTATTCCGTTGATGAATAAAAAACCAATCTTACCCCCCTCGTAGGGCGAATTAGCGAAGCGTAATCCGCCGTATGTGATTAGGAAATAGT
>JAOZOL010000159.1 GCA_029933295.1 Desulfobacterales bacterium
GGGCTTTTTTTTAATCAGAATTTGCGCTGTATGCCCTTTTTTGGTGTAGTCACATAATTTGTCCGGCATTTGTGAAAATGTGATTGAATCAAACCCCATGGCCGAAAACAGATTTTCAACAACGCCTTTTAAATCAAAAAAATCACAAAATTCGGGTTTGTCGTGCCATGACACGGTAAAACGTGTTCCGGTCCACAGGCCTGCCAGCATTACTTTCTCATCCGGCTGCCTATCCTGACCGTTGCTGATAAAAATTTTTCCCAATTCAAAAATTTTTAAATTTTTTATCTGCCGGGAGAGATTATGATGCATTGCTTTCAAAAGACCGGGAATTAATGAGGTGCGCATGACGGCCTGGTCTTCGGAAAGGGGATTTAATACTTCTAACATATTACGTTTTTCATCGTTTTCCGGCAGGTTTAACCGATCACAGGCATTTTTTCCGATAAAACTGTAGGAGATGGACTCATAAAATCCGTAACCGGCCATCAGGTCTTTGATGGTATTTTTTATTTCAAACAAATGGTTGGAAAGATGCTTATCGCCGGATATTTTTGGAAATGTGGTCTGTATATTATTGTATCCCCAGAGTCTTGCAACTTCTTCCATCAGGTCTTCGGGCCGGCTGACATCCACGCGAAAGGTGGGTGGTGTAACGGTCAGGGTGTCTTTGTCGTAAATATCTACCACAAATTCAACCAGTTTTAAAAAATCGGCGATTTGGGTCTGATTCAGCCGGGTTCCCAGGTGCTGGTTTGTCTTTGTGACACTCAAAGCTATCTGTTTTATTGATGAAGGGACCGGGTGTTCATCAATGATTCCGTCTACCAGACGACCGCCGCTTATTTCGGTAATGAGCTGTGCAGCGCGATTTGCGGCCACCAAGGTGCCTTCGGGATCCACGCCGCGTTCAAACCGGTGGGATGCATCGGAATTTAATGTAAGTTGCTTTGCGGTTTTTCTGATGGATATGGGATTGAAATATGCACTTTCAAGCAAAACCCGTGTGGTGGTCGCCTCGATTTCAGAATTTATGCCGCCCATGACACCGGCTACGGCAACCGGCTTTTCCCCATCACAAATCATGAGTGTTTCATTGGTCAGCCGGCGTTGCTTACCATCTAAAGTAGTAAACAGCTCTTTGTCGTCGGCAGTTCTGACAACAATCCGATTATCCGCCAGGCGGTCAAAATCAAATGCGTGAAGTGGCTGGCCGGTTTCCAGCATCACAAAATTGGTGATATCCACAATATTGTTGATAGGTTTTAAGCCGATGGACAACAATTTATCCTGAAGCCAGAACGGGGAGGGGGCCACCGTGATATCAATGATCAGCCGGGCTGCATATCGGGGGCATAAATCCGGGTTTTTAATTTCAACTGATGTAAAATCGGTAATCTGCTCCGAAGCCCGGGGCATGTTTATCCGGGGCATGTTCACCGGTTTGCCAATGATTGCCGCAATTTCCCTGGCAACACCGATAAAACTGAGACAATCCGGCCGGTTAGGTGTTAGATCGATTTCCAATACTGTGTCTGACAAGGTCAGAGCCTCAGCCAGAGGAACCCCTTCGGTCAGGTCTCCGGTCAATTCCATAATACCGGATCTGTCATCACCGAGTTCAAGCTCTGCTTTGCTGCATAGCATTCCTTCGGATGCAACACCCCGAATTTTATTTTTTTTTATCAAAAGGCCGCCGGGCAGAACCGCACCGGGAAGTGCGCATGGGGTCTTCATGCCAATTTTGACATTCGGGGCACCACAGACGACGGAAATCGAATCGTTTCCGATGTTTACATCACACACGCTTAGTTTGTCAGCATCCGGGTGTTGGCTGACTTGCGTAATTTTGCCTACAACCACGGAATCAAGATATTGATACCGTTCAAATACGCCTTCGACTTCCAAACCGGCCATGGTAAGTTTATGGGCCAGTTCATCAGTGGGCATGTCGATGGGAATGTATTCTTTTAACCAGTTTAGACTGACTTTCATTTTAAAACTGCCTTAGAAATCTTAAATCACTTTCAAAATACAGGCGGATATCATTGATGCCGTACTTTAGCATGGCAATGCGCTCAACGCCCATGCCGAATGCAAAACCGGAGTATTTGCTGGTATCATATCCGGCATTTTCAAATACTGCGGGATGGACCATTCCGCATCCCAGCACTTCCAGCCAGCCGGTCTGGGAGCAGACTTTGCATCCTTTGCCCCGGCACATGACACACAGGATATCCACTTCGGCACTGGGTTCGGTAAAGGGGAAAAAACTGGGCCGGAACCGGAGGCTGATGTGTTCATCAAAAATTTGATGAACAAAGACTTCTAAAATTCCTTTTAAATCACCAAAGGAAATATGCTCATCAACAAGAAGGCCTTCCACCTGATTAAACATGGGGGTATGGGTAAGATCGGAATCACACCGGTAGACTTTGCCAGGCGCTACGATCCGGATCGGAGGCTGATACTGCTCCATGATCCTGACCTGCATCGGAGATGTATGTGTCCTTAAAACAATATTATCAGACACATAAAACGTATCCTGCATATCCCTGGCCGGATGATTTTTGGGAATATTCAAGGCTTCAAAATTATAATAATCAGTTTCAACTTCCGGACCTTCAACAATATCAAACCCCATACGGGAAAAAATGTCGCAGATGCGCCGGTTAATTTTCGTTATCGGGTGCAGACTCCCCATGGGCGCCGGCCGGCCGGGTAGAGAGACATCTATGAAGTCATCTGCGTTATCTTGTTGGTTTAACGCAAATTGATCAATGGCTTTCTGAAATGCGGTTTCAAGCCTTTTCTTAATAATATTGGCCTGTTTGCCTGCTTCAGGACGCTGCTCCGCCGGAAGTTTGGAAATATTTCGTAAAAACAGAGTGACAAGCCCTTTTCTGCCAATGTATTTGACGGAAAGGGCTTTGACCTGTTCACTGTTTTCTGCATTTCCCAGCGCTGCCAGCGCTTGTTTTTCAATCTGTTTAACGCGGTTTTCCAATTTAAGATACTCGGCTGATGAGACGAAATTCTATTGGAGGGTGTTTCAACGAGAGACTTATGCTCCTGCTGCTTTAACGGCCAGTTGGGAAAATGTGCCGGGATCAGAGACCGCCAGTTCCGCTAAAACTTTTCTGTCTATCTCAATATTCGCCTGTTTTAATCCATGAATGAATTTGCTGTATGAAATATTATTCATCCGTGCTCCGGCATTGATCCGGATAATCCATAATCTGCGGAAATCCCGTTTTCTGACCTTTCGATCCCTGTAGGCATATGACAGCGCCTTGTCAACGGCATCAGCCGCAGTGCGAAATAGTTTGCTCCGGCCTCCCCTGAATCCTTTGGCCAGTTTTAAAATTTTTTTTCGTCGTCGTCTTGCTTTAAAACCTCTTTTGATTCTCATTGTCCATCTCCTTAAGATGTATATATATTTTACCCGTTTGGAAGAAGGCGTCTGATTTCTTTCATGTTAGTGCTGTCAGCAACCTGGGCCTGTCTTAATGACCGTTTCCGTTTCCGGGATTTTTTAGTCAGAATATGACTTGCATGGGATTTTGAAAATTTATATTTTCCGGTACCGGTCTTCCGAAACCGTTTTGCTGCAGATCTGTTTGTTTTTATTTTCGGCATCATCCTGCTCCTTATGGTTATAAAATCGTTGATTCGGTATTAAGCAAAAAAATTGCTCAGATCAACTCTTTTTATTTATTTGTCTGTAAATATATTTAAAATATAAAATACACATGGCGCGGAGGCTTTATCCGCGCCATGGATCGTTTTTTCCAGGGTACTGCCGCTGAGCATGAAACCGGATCTGAAATATCGACTACCGGGGTGCCAGTATCATATGCATCATGCGGCCTTCCATTTTGGAATGCTGCTCGACAACCGCGTATTCACTGGTAGCTTCAGCAATTTTTTCAAGCAGTTCTCGTCCTTTCTGGGTGAGTGTGATTTCCCTCCCCCTGAAAACGACAGTGACTTTGACCTTGTTTTTTTTTGAAATAAATTTTTCAAGATGACCGATTTTGATTTCCAGATCATGGGTGTCCGTTTTGGGGCGGACTTTAATTTCTTTTATCTGAAAAGTGGTCTGTTTTTTTTTTGCTTCCTGTAATTTTTTGGTCTGCTGGTATTTAAATCGGCCGTAGTCCATTATTTTACATACCGGCGGATCAGCATTTGGAGAAACTTCAACAAGATCCAGACCAAAATTTTCCGCAGAAGCAAGCGCTTCGGAAATTGATATTACTCCAAGCTGAGTTCCCTCAGGATCGATCACCCGCACCTCTCTGGCTCTAATGTCCCTGTTGGTTCTGGTTTGATTGCCCCTCTGTCTTGGCTTAGCTATTCTTACACCTCCTGATTTGTTGGTTAAAAAATTTCAATGTGAATTAACACGTTAAAAGTTGACATAAAATAATTTAATCTGTTGCATATACCAAAAAATATAGAATATGCAAGAAAAATCAGTTAAATTTATCTGGATTAAAAAATTTCAAATACATTTTCCGATATGCGTCTGAATTTTTGAACTTATTTAATTCTCCTGAAAATTGATCCACAACAGTTTTTTCAACGCGCTTTTTGTTAAAAATCAAAAAATAGGGTTTTTGGATAACCGTTTTGGGAATAAACGTAATCTTGTTTTCAAGTTTCATTTTTTTTAAAAGCGTGGCACCGACATCCTTTTCAATAATGCTGTAATCACAGCGCCCCTGACTCAGCATCAATAAATTTTGCTCATCGGTTGCCACTTCCGTATAATTGCCGGTTTTTTTCAAAAACATCCAGAACAGCTCGTTATAAGAATACCCCAGTGTAACCCCGATATGGTGGAACTTTAAATCCTCAAACCCGTTAAAACCAAGGGTATTGACGTCCTGTTTTCGAATAAAAAACACATAGACTGACTCAAAAAGGTGTTCCAGAGGATACCAGCAGACATCGGCCCTGTTATCCTGATAACTGGCGCTGAACAATACATCTGCTTCACCGCTTAATACCATGGCCTCCGCTCTTTTCCAGGGGTAGCTGGCAATGACAAATTGAATACCCATTTGCCCCAGAACCGATTTAACGGTTTCAACGGCAAATCCGGTCAGTTTCGTATCTTCACGGTATTCAAAGGGAGGAAATTTGTCGTCACATACGATATTTAATGGCGCAGATGATGCGTCAATCACAACAATAACGATAAACAAAACGATAAACAAAAAAATCAAATATGCGTTGCGCCTTGCGGAGGCCCTGGGTAAGGTTGCACCATGACCAATCGATTGTTTTGTAAACATAAACAGGTTGCTTCTATGCCGTCAGGGTTGTTTTGAAAAATGAACGTCCAACATCGAACATTGAACGCCGAACATCGAATAATGATGTCGCTCCGCTCCTCAAATTCTTTAAAATCTAAAAAAAATGCGTGCAGGGTGGATTAGAAAAGCGTAATCCGCCGCATGCGGTCTATTCCACGGGCATTACATCAGGCGTTATGTTTCTGATACAATTTTTTCCAGGGATCTTTCCTGACACTTTGGTAATCGGTTAATGCCCGGTAAAGGGCGCCTACCGCCAGTTCCGCACAATGCTCTTGTTCCTGCGGTAATGTCTCTAAATAATGAATCACCTTTTCGGCGGTGACATCCCATGCTTGCAAGACGGTCTTCCCTTCGATCATCATGACGACGGTATTAGCACAGGCGCGCGTGTGAATACAACCATCCGTATCAAAAGATGCCCACTTGATCCGGTCGTTTATAATGGTTAAAAACATCTCAACCGTATCCCCGCATTCGCCGGTATTTTTTCCGTAGCCGTCCGGATGGGATGCGATCTCGCACTTGTCCGTGCGAAACGCCATTTCTAAAAAATGATCGGAATGATCCTGCCAGAAACTAAAATTCGTATCTTCCATGGGCATGCGTAAGCGTTTACTCCTTATTTA
>JAOZOL010000160.1 GCA_029933295.1 Desulfobacterales bacterium
GTCGATAAGGTTTCAACCAGCAATCCCAGATAAAACCGGGCATGGCTGATATGTGCCGCCATGTTGGCCCGGTGGTTGGCTATTATACTGTTTAGGCTTCCTTCAGTGACAAACAACCACGGATCTATTTGCGAGGCATGATGGCATGATTCGATGGCATGCTCCATTACTTCAGTGCCGCCGCGGGTCACCAGGATTTTATCAAAATCCTTTTCCACGGCATGAAGGATGGGTAATATGGCGTTTGCCACTCCTTTGGCATAATAAAAATAATTATCAGCGCTAAACGTGCTCACCGGTTTGCCGTTGTCCTCATTGATTTTCACCAGATTTTCATCGCAACTGCCCAGCAGCTCTTCAAGGGATTTGAGCAAAGGAATTAAATTGTCTGTACGGGTATAAAAGGACGCTTCATTGCTGATCAGTTGTTCCTTGTATCGATTTAAATTGCCTATGGCCTGGCGATACTGATTTTCAGCGGACGGGAACAGATATCTGTCAGATCTGATCATAAGTGAATTCATTGCGCGTTCCAGGTGTGTATTTAATGCAGCAGTGCTTCCGGTCCGGGAAATATTTTCAGTCAGCCGGGTGGTTGCCCGCCTGGTTACTTCCAGTACACCCAGTTGGTATTCGTTTACATTATCGGTAATATTGATGATATCATTTGGCCGCCATCCCCAGAACCTTTCGGTTAATTCATATTCAAGGGGAGCGACGAGTGCTTCGACAAATGCCACACCTGTGGGCCCTTTGTGTTCTGCAAGGCCGGACCCGCCAGTTGAAGTGTGCGATGTTTCAATTCCAGGCATCGCCTGGTTTTTATTTATTTTTTGCTTATGGCCCGGGACTTCATGTGGCTTGCGCGTCTCTTGGGATTTTGTCGAATATAATGTTTCAGGTGTGCCATGTTTTTCGGATGGGTTTATATAATCAAACAGTTTCATGACGCCCCAGATTAATATAATTGCAACAAAAAGGCCCCCAATAATGCGAATCCACATAAAGGCTTGAAACCCTTTATCCTGATTATCTGTTTGAGCGTTGTTTGATGTGTCTGCCATTACATTTCCTCCTATAAATATCTTGGTTTCATCACTGTTTTCTGAGTTTTCTAAGATCGCCGATTCGTATCGTTACATTGCTGGCATCAAAATATTCCAGCAGGGGGATTGTATACTTTCTTGAAGCCCCTGTCATCTCTTTAAATTGGGGTGTGCTGATTTCGGTGTTTGACTTCAAATAATCAATGAGGCGATTTTTTAATTCTTCGATCACATCCGCATGGAAAAAGAGTTCATTCTTTACCTTAATAATCGTCCCTTCATTTACAAGTAACATGAGCACATTTTTAGAATCAGCTGGATCAAGATTTAAGGTTTTTACCAGTTCCTTAAAATAGGGCGGTTGGAGTTTATTTCGTAAATATGTATCAATTATTTTTTCTTTAACATCTGACTGGTCGGCCTTGAGTGTAACCCGGTGATCAGGCAGTTGAATTGTATTTTCCGAAATGATGATCTCTTTGGTTTTTGTCATCATATTCAGCATCTGATTAAACAGCTTGTCGCTTAATATCGGTGGGAATTTGGAAGACAGTTCCCCTTTGGGCATTCCGTTTTTTAACGGGTGTGTCTCATGGTATTTTGATAAAAGATCCGACACAGTTTTTTTAAACGCCGCCAATGTATTTTTATGAATGTATCGTTTAAATTCTTTGTCTGTTTGAATGACCATACGTTTGGACATCAGAGACTGCAATGCATTGTCTAATTGTTTGCCTGAAAGGTTTGTCATTATCGGCAGATCAGCATATTTTATTTCAGCATAACCGGCAATTTTTGCATGAAGCTCAATGAGCAATTCGTTGTCAGCGTTTGTCAGGGATTGAAGGTGGGCGTTAATGTCTTTTTTAAAGCGTTTATGCTTTACGGGTACTGGATTTAAAATCCGTCCACCGCCAAGGGTGCGAACCGGTGAATAACTTCGGATCACAAAATGATCATCTTTAACGCAGGCGACCGGCAAATCAAGGCGAAGTTGAACGATTGCCGTCTCCCCGGGGGCAAGGGTTTCCCTGTCAAGCAGAATAATGTTGCATGGAAGTTCGCTGGTTCCGGTATGGAATCTCGCACGCTCACGGTTTTTAACAGGCCGTTCATTGCTTTTGAGCAGATTAAATTCCACATCAAGCATGTACGAATTTTTCAAAGTCTCCGGCCGTGCAATGACATCACCGCGATTTACCGAGGCTTTTTCGATTCCCTGAAAATTGATAGCTGTCCTCATACCGGATTCAGCAGAGTTCACCTGTTTGTCATGAACCTGAAGGCCTCTGATTTTTGATTTCGTATCGCTTGGATAAATCATTATAGTTTCACCGACAGATATTTTTCCAGAAATCAATGTCCCGGTAATAACTGTCCCGAATCCTTTCATGGTAAATACGCGGTCAACCGGAAGCCGGAACAATCCACCATGTTTTTTATCAGGAATTTTTGAACAAAAGTCGTCAAGCGTATTGATAAATTCAGGAATTCCTTCTCCAGAAATTGAGGATACCGGGATTACCGGAGCATTTTCCAAAAAAGTCCCTTCCACAAATTCGCGGATATCTTCGCTCACCAGTTCAGCCCATTCATCATCCACAAGATCAATTTTCGTAAGCACGACAAATCCGTATTGAATGCCGAGCAGGGTGCAAATTTCGAGATGTTCACGGGTTTGAGGCATGACGCCTTCATCTGCGGCTATAATCATTGCCACAACATCAATGCCGGTGGCGCCGGCCACCATATTTTTAACAAATTTTTCATGGCCCGGCACATCGACAATGCCGATATGCGCACCGCCCGGAAGATCCAGTGAGGCGAATCCCAGTTCAATGGTAATGCCGCGCTGTTTTTCTTCTTTTAAACGGTCAGTATCATAACCGCTGATCGCCTTAACCAGACTTGTTTTACCGTGGTCGATATGGCCCGCTGTACCGAGTATGATCTGTTTCACTGTTATATCTTCCTTTGGGTATCGGATTTTTTAATCCTGAAATATTCCATGAGATATGTTATACTCACAAGAATGATGCCAAGACCGACAATAAACGCCGGTCCTGCCTCAGGTCTGAACATCCGGGAAATTACGACAGCAAAAACACTCCCTAAAATTGCCCTGATAATAAAAACAAGAAATTTATTCACGTTGTTGACCTCTTAATTGATAGCAAATGGAATAAAAAATGTAATAAAAATGATATCCATGGTCAATAACAAGTTTTTTATCGTTACCGGAAAATCAGATGGTAAATTGATATTAAATGCATTTATTTGAAAAACATCTTGAAATGATAAAAACCATCTGATAAATAGATCTACCTTCTATGGTGGGTGTAGCTCAGTTGGTAGAGCACCTGGTTGTGGCCCAGGATGCCGTGGGTTCAAGTCCCATCACTCACCCCATTTACCCACAAAAACCACTGCAGATTAAATTTCTGCAGTGGTTTTAAGTTTCCTGAAGCTTACGCGCCCGTAGCTCAGCTGGATAGAGCGCCGGACTTCGAATCCGTAGGCCGGGGGTTCGAATCCCTCCGGGCGTGCCATAAAAGAAAAGATGAATCCACTGAATTTCTGGTCAGCGGCAGTCGTTTGATGGATCGGCTGTATCATACATTAAGCCGTCTTAATTGCTATTCCCAGCAATTAAAAGAAGAATCGTCGGCAAATGATAACGAGTCGGCAAAAGATCGCATGGAAGCAGAATATCAAATCAGAAAAAAAGAGGAAATTGAAAAAACAAAAATCCGGGACATTCATGCCATAACCAGAATACCAGATAATTTACACAATAAAATAACAGAGGGGATACATATGCTATCATTTAATTTAGATGAAAAAATTGCTGTTGTCACCGGTGCCAGCCGCGGCATCGGCCGTTCCATCGCCGAAACGTTTGCCGAATACGGCGCCGAGGTGGTACTGGTCAGCCGAAAAATTGAGCCTTTAACTGCAGTCTCAAAAGCCATTGCCGCAAAAGGTGGAAAATCGCACCCGGTTGCCTGCCACATGGGAGATATCAATGCCATTAAAGCGCTTTATGATTTTATTGAAAAAACTTACGGCCGCCTGGATATTCTTGTTAACAACGCAGCGACTAATCCTTATTTCGGGGAAATGGCAGGTGTGGATGAAAATGCCTGGAACAAAACTTTTGATGTCAATTTAAAGGGTCCTTTTTTCATGATCAGAAATGCCATTCCTCTGATGCAGGCAGCCGGCGGTGGCGCGATTGTCAATGTGTCGTCGGTCAACGGCATCAAACCTGCCCAGCTTCAGGGAATCTACTCTGTGACGAAAGGAGCGCTGATCACCATGACCAAAGCCTATGCCAAGGAACTGGCGCCTCACAAAATCCGGGTAAACGCTCTTCTGCCGGGATTTACGGACACTAAATTTTCAGCTGCCCTGATGCAGCAGGATAAAATATACAAATATGTTATCGACCAGATCCCCATGGGCCGCCATGCCGATCCAAAGGAAATGGCCGGAGCTGTCCTCTACCTGGTGTCTGATGCCGCTTCATTTACCACCGGCACCTGTATTACCTGTGACGGGGGATATTTAGCATAGGGTTAGCATAGGGGCTTAGCAGGAGGATATAGACCGGGGGAGCATGGAGAGCTTCCCATATCAGATGAAATCTCCTGAGCCATTCCATAAACGGTGGCCGGGATGCTGCTCTTTCCGTCCGGAGAAGGCCAGGTTAGAATTTCGGTTTTTATATTAAGCCGCTTTTCAAAAAGCGAACAGATTTCCGGGATATTTGAACCTTCGCCGGTAATAAATAGTTTGCAGGGGTTTGTTTTGGCATCCCGTTGCAGGGTCATGATCAGGTCTTTAATTCCATTTTCCATTAATATGAAATTTTTAATCTGCCCCATGACCATTTCATGAATTTCCCAGAATTTCAGCTCCATTTGACTGAGCGATGATTCGATTTTAAATACAGCGGCATCTTTATTCCGGGTGGATTCGCAATATCTGGTGAAGATTTTGTAAACCTCATTTTTGCCGATATTTAAGAACGCGGATATGTTGTCAATAATGATTTCTTCTATTCCCTGCTGATAGCATTTCATGGTTATCGGCTGATCACCATAAAACATGACCGCATCAACGGAATTATATTTTATATCAAATAAAAGGGCAGGCTCTTTTTCTTTTGAAAAAAGAGAAAAAGCAGAACTCAGATTGGTGAAACCGGAAAAGAATCCTTCGCAGTGAAAGTGAATTTTATTCAGGCAATTTTCAAAATCATTTTTATCTTCACACGACATGGAGATAATATTACTGTTTATGGATATCTGCCCGGTTAACCCGCATGGGTCGTCTTCGACCAGCCTCCCGTCAACCAAAATGCGTGTGGGCGTCAGATCAATAATATGCCGGCTGTCAAAGGTAGATTCGCGTATTATATTATGAAGGATTCTTTTGTATGTTGCCATATTGCACGGGGATTTTATGGCACTGTCATCTGTCCATTGTTTGGGTGTGATTCTTAAACAGGGGATATCAAGCCCGATGAGCACACGATTGTCTTTTATGCCGGTTTCTTCCGTGATGGATTTTAACAGCTGCCCGATGGCTTCCGATGCTTTTGTGCTGTTTACAATTCTTCCTTTTTTAATTCCGTTTGCAATATTAATTTTTACCGAAGAGATGTTGATATGACTGGATTTTTTTTGGGGGGTTAAGGTAAATGCGATTAAAATGGTGTCGTAGATGACAAGCCCTGTCCAGTGATGCCGTTTTTTAAATATTTCCTTAAATTTTTTCTGATATTCTCTGGGAAGTCCTTTGTACATCGCGTTGCTCCTTCAATCTATAGTTTAACTTTTTCTGCTGTATTATGTCTTTGAAATATCAGTGTGTTACCTGTGACTATAGCGGGTTTACAGTT
>JAOZOL010000564.1 GCA_029933295.1 Desulfobacterales bacterium
CGGTCGGGAGCCTGGTATTTTTCATGATATTTTTTGGCTTTGATCTGCTCCAGAGCTTTGCCGGGTTGATCGACTTTGAATTCAATTATGTAAACTTTGTCCGGGAACTGGATGCTCATGTCAACCCGTCCCTTATTAGTAACATCTTCAGCGGTAAATGAAATTCCTAAAGAGGCCAGATAGGCGTAAATTACTGAAGCGTAATAACCTTCATATTTTTCTATGATTTTGTTGGCGTAATTCTGGTAGGGAATCCCAGCGAAAACCTGAAATAAAGCCTGCTGAAAAAGTGTGAGATCTCCAGCGTGTAAAGCATCGAAAAGCCGAGAACGAAATTCCAATTTCTCATTTTTTTGATTAGTAAGATAATCTATAAACAAGGCGTTTAATGAAAGTTGTATCTCGCGATTGGGTACTTTAAGTTTATAGAGGACGGAGCCGAATTTATCTATTTTTTCAGCGAATGTCAGATAACCGGTCTGCCAGAGAAGGGCTACGAGATCGATGTGGTCAACATCAAAAGAATCGAGAATGATATCGTCGGCAATATAGTTTTCCAGTTCCGGAAGATAGCGGCGCTGATCTTTCAGGAGGTCGATCAGAAAGCTGGGGTTGCCGGTGCTCCACCAGTAAGACCGGTACTCCTTGTTATTTGAAAAAAAGAGTAAAATATCGAAGGGGTTGTAGATCGGTTCGCCAAAATAGTTGTAACCGTTGTACCACTCCTTAAGTTTTTCCGTATCTACCCCGGAGAGGTAATCGCTGAAATTCTTTTCGACCTCGGCGTGAGTATAGCCGCAGATAGTAGCATATTTGGCATTAAGGGTGATGTCCTGGAGGTTGTTCAGGCCGCTGAAGAGGTTCATTTTGGCGAACTTTGAAACCCCGGTAATCATGACAAATTTGATGTATTCGTCAAGATCTTTGATGGTGCTGTAAAAGCTTTTCAATTTGTCCCGGTTGCGCCGGGCAACATCTTGATCGGTAATATGATCGAGAATGGGTTTGTCATATTCGTCAATAAGAATGACGACCTTTTGTTGGTATTTTTGGAAACCTAGTTCAATGATTTCACGGAAACATGAATTGGGATGTTTTGGGAAATCTTCCTTATCAAGCTTGAGACGGCGTTGATTGCCGCGCAAATTATCATGCAAGGTAACATCGAAACTTTCTTCCGTTCTGAAATCCCCGCTGCCGAAGCTGATTCTGATAACCGGGTAGCAGGTTTCCCAATCCCACTTATCCTCGATGAACAAACCTTGAAAAAGTGGTTTGTTGGCGGCAAAAAGCTCGGCCAGAGTGCTAAGCAGAACGCTTTTGCCAAAGCGACGCGGACGACTGAGAAAATAGTATTGTCCGGATTTAGCCAAAGTGTTGATGGCCTCGGTTTTATCCACGTAAATATTATTTTCAGCTGGGTCAACAAGCTTCGCAAATGTCTGTATACCAATCGGAAGTTTTTTCATTAATTGATTTTACCTCTCGTAAAAGGGATAATGATTTTCATTCTT
>JAOZOL010000565.1 GCA_029933295.1 Desulfobacterales bacterium
CCGTACTCTGGATGAGATGATGCGTGATACCTGGAATTGGCAGCAAAAAAATCCACAAGGTTATAAAGATTAATTAGCCGCAGATGAACGCAGATTGACACCGATGAAACTTAAAATATTTGACACGGATAAAATCTGATAGAAACGGGAAGAGGTAAGATTTTATAGATTAAAACCAAAAAAGTGATTCTTTTATAAATGATTTAAGAAGGTTTCCTTGGCGCCCTTTGTATCTTGAGTGAATGAAATGAACGGGCGAGAGAGAGTTTAAAATCAGATCTTATCCTGTTGATCCTGTCAAAAGGTTGTGATTTTTAATTCTGTGTTTTCCGTGTCTTCCGTGGACAAAAGGTTTTTATGCGTTCCTCTATAACCAACTATCTGACAATTGATGTCGAAGACTATTTCCATGTCTCGGCGTTTGAGAAAATATCTCCACCATCAACCTGGGCGGGGCGGGAGTGTCGGGTTGAGCGAAATACTGATCTTATTTTAAATATCCTGGATGAGTATAAAGTCAAAGCAACTTTTTTCATCCTTGGCTGGGTGGCGGAACGCTACCCACAACTGACTAAAAAAATTGCCAGTCAGGGTCATGAAATTGCCTGTCACGGTTACCTCCATCAACGCCTTTCTCTGCAGGATAGAGGAACCTATCGTGAAGATATCTGTAAAGCAAAAGGTATTTTGGAAGATCAAATTGGGGCTCCTGTCCTCGGTTACAGAGCCCCGAGCTATTCGATTACCAGAGAAACCAGCTGGGCTTTTGATGAATTGATCGAAGCTGGATTTAAATATGATTCCAGCATTTTCCCAATGAAACATGATTTTTATGGAATCCCCGACTGGCCAAGGTTTTCTGGTTATGCGGTTAAAACCGAGCAGGGGTGGCAATCTTCAGATTCTGTTTTGCCGGATCAACCCTCCATTTATGAGTTACCGATCACAACTTTAAAACTGGGTCATAAGAATCTGCCGATTGCCGGTGGCGGCTATTTTCGTTTATTGCCTTATGCTGTAACCCAGTGGGGTCTGAAACGGATCAACCAGCAGGAACAACAACCTTTTGTTTTTTATCTCCACCCGTGGGAATTTGACCCGCAACAACCACGGATGGCCGGTGCAAGTGCCAAAAGTCGTTTTCGTCATTATTTGAATTTGAGCCGGACGGAAAAACGGTTTCGGCGATTGCTGAGTGATTTTAAGTTTGGATCAATCAGGGATGGACTACAATTTTAGCCGCTGGTCAACGCAGATTGAACTTTAAACTTTTGACAGGATAAAATCTGATAAAAACGGATAACAGAAAAGAAAAACAAAGTAATTTATCCCTTTTATCCCTCTCTCCCTGAAAATCAGTTTGAGGTTTTGATTTATCATCAGACCTTATCCTGTTAATCCTGTCAAAAGGTTGTGCTTTTAAAATCAGCGAAAATCTGCAGCAAAAGAAGATTGAATTATGTGTGGTATAGCCGGAATACTCAATTCACATGGAACCAGTAGCGAAACT
>JAOZOL010000566.1 GCA_029933295.1 Desulfobacterales bacterium
TAGATCCCCGACAATTCTCTGCAGTTCCTCCACCAGGTAAAGGGGGAGCGAGAGCAGTCTGAAGCTACCGGTCAATCCCGGCAAAGAAAATTTTGCTTGATGGAAATCAGGCCGGTCGGCATTGAAGCGGACACCCAGTTCCGCTCCTTTCTCCTTGATAAATACCTGCAGGGATTTCAGGGTCCCGGTTTTCCCTGCTTTTACCTCTACCGGTAAGATCATTCTGCCGCAAACCTGGAGATAATCCACCTCGGATGAAGCCTGCCGTTTTTCCCGGCGCCAGTAGAAAAGTTCCGGTTCTTCAAAATATTTTCCGGCGTAAAGAAGGTGTTGGCCAATAAACTGCTCACAGACCGGGCCGGAGTTGACCAGCTTAATATCGTCCGCAGTGGCAATATCAGCATAGCTCATGCCGCAGGCGGTGGTCAGCAGCCCGACATCAAGAAACAAAGGCTTTTGCATTTTTTCATTGTATTCAGCTCTTAGTGGCAATCCGTTTGCACTGCTATGATAAACCGGTGTGTATACTCGGGCCATGGCCAGCAGGTGCAACGCTTTTTTCAAGTCAGAACTTTTTTCATTGTGGTCCAGATTGGTATATTTAAGCTTCTGCCCCACCTGCAGGGGAAGTTTCTGAAAAACTTTCTGTAGCCGTGAATGCCTGACCCGTCGGCCATATTTGCTGAAATCATCGCGATACGTCAGCAGGATCGATTGTTTAACGCTGTCGACATCAAGCATGCTGTCGCCATCGCTGTATACCTGGACCGCTTCCGGCATGCCGCCAACGGCACAAAAAATCCTGAACATCTTCATAAGTTCGGTATGGATAACCGGGGGCAGGTCATCCTGAATCCGAAACTGTTCAATATATTCTTTTAGCTGTTCCCTGCCACTCCCGGCCAGAAACTCTTTAAAAGTCATGGGACCCAGGTGCAGGTATTCTATTCTGCCTACCGGCATTGAAAAGGTATGCTCTTCGAGAACAAATTCCAGCAGGGAACCGGCGGCAATAATATGTAGTTCGGGTACCAGTTCGTAAAAGTAGCGCAGGGAAGCCAGGGTTTGTGGTGCGGACTGGATTTCATCGAGAAAAAGCAAAGTTTTGCCGAAGATTATTTTCCGGGAAGCTTTCAGTTCAAGCAGCGTGATGATCTGGCGGGGATCATTGCTCGCAAAACAGCCCGCATAATCATCATCAAGCTCGAAATTGATTTCCAGCAGCTCAAATCCGGCTTCTTCGGCAAAAATATGTACCAGGCATGATTTTCCCACCTGGCGTGCCCCCCTGATAACCAACGGTTTCCTGATCTTCTTATCTTTCCATTTCTCAAGATATGATAACGCAGACCTTTTCAGCACTTTGTTTCCTCTCCCATATTTTATATATTTGTATGGGTATAAATATTTCAATATAGTTATTTTGTAAAGGAGAAAAAATGGAATACACCGCCAACAGCGACGCCCTCGGCACCCTGCGCCTCCTGGAGGCGCAAAAAGACCAGCTG
>JAOZOL010000567.1 GCA_029933295.1 Desulfobacterales bacterium
GGCGGAACAAGTATGTAATAATCAAAATAATATTCACCGCCGCCGACCGTGACATCTCCAACTAATGGATTAATGATAATTTGATTGAATACCGAATACTGAACCCCGGCGGTCCCTTTTTTGCCGAAATGTTTAACAACGACTGGTTTGTCAGTCTCTGTTGTTTTCTCCAGATTATTGTCAATATCCGCCACAGGGATAGTTGCGTCCGTGTACGAATATGTCTTTAAAGGGATACCGCCGCCATATTGGTAATCTACGCCGGACTCTGCCACCAGCATTCCGTCAGCAGCCAGATAGGGATTAACTCTTACATGTTTGCCGGTGAGGTGGGGTAGTTTGAATTTCAGTTTTTTGTACAGGGAGGTGTCGGTGAAGCTGATACTTGTTTTAATGTTGAGCGCTCGTAACTCATGGTCTCCGACGGTACACTCAAGAACGTATTGGGTGTACTCATCTCCCAGGCTGCTTCCCAAATCTTGCAGCAAATTATCAAGACCGGATATGTCCCAGGTATAATTCGATGTGACCACTCCGGCTGCCACATGACCATTCATCTTGTCTTCCAGCCAGTAGAGAAAATCACCGATTGCATAATAGCTTTTTTCATCTGACGCATCCAGTGATACTTTTAGATAATTGTAATAATTGGAAAAATAGGTTGTGCATTCATCTTTTGTATAGCCGGCTGCCCGGGTGCCGTAGAATTCGGCAATGGCTTCGAAAAACCATCGGTTTATTCTCGCACCAGTCCCCGTGTAATACTGATCAGACAAATAATGAACCAGCTCGTGGGCCGCCACGACCTTCATTTCATGCCAGTTTTTCAGGCCGGTGTCGATGCGAATGGGCCCGCCCAGCCGTGTGTCTCCTTTGGCAGGGATTTTTTTCACGGTGACGGATATGGCATTATCCTCCAGGGACGGCGCATCGAAGGTCGGATCATCAAAAAGCAGATACCCATCCGGTTTTATTATTTTAGTGGTATGATAGGTAAGTGCTGTTTCAAGGGCTTTGCCCAGATCTTCGATATAATCCGGTACTGCAGGATCGGTGGCCGTTCCGCTTCCCTGCCATTCAGGGTTTGACGGAGGCAGATGATTGGAGGGTTTATTGAACGTAACCGGTGCAAAGTATGTGATATAAAATTTGTTGTGTTCACTCTTATACACATATCTATCCAGCTCAACATTCGGATCTTCCCCTACATACACCACGCGTTTTTTTGAAAAGTGATTGGCCCAGAACGTCACGCTGCCAGTGTTTTCATCATATTCGGCCATGGCGTCATTGCGTTCCCACTGACCGGTATCTTCATTATAGGTTTCAATGGCAAATGCGTATTCATCAATGGGAGTCGGAAGGTCTGTGGTCGTGACCGGCATCGTCACTTTGAAGGGGACGGTTGTTTCCCCGGTTTCAAATCCATTCAGACGGATAACGTATACATCTGATGCGGGAAATCCGTCTTCCACCGGATCAGTATTGGTTTGCGGTTTTTCAAATAC
>JAOZOL010000568.1 GCA_029933295.1 Desulfobacterales bacterium
CCCTTATCGCTTTCGATGGATGACGCTCGCTGGGCGATTTTTTCCTGGGTCCAGTCGGCCGGGTCTTCAATCCGGGTTGCTTTGGGGCCGGCATCATAGGACCCGGCTTCAAGGATAGCGTCAACGGCAATGGGCGCTGTATCGCTGCTGTTAAAGACATTGACCATCAGGTTGTATACGAAATTTTCAACCCGCTGGGCCATTCTGTTTCTGATTGCCATGGGCTGGGCAAGGAGATGGTTTTCAAAGGGGAGGTTGAGCTTTTTATAATTTCCTTTTTTCAGGCCGTTGGCATCAGCATATGCCGTTATTTTTTTCCACATTTCTTCCGTAACCCCTTCATCTTTGACTTTGACGAAGTTGTCGTTTTCATCCAACTGGGCATTTCCGTAATCATTGACATTCAAGCCCCATGAAATCATCTGAAGCGCTGTGGCAAAATTTGCCTTGGTGGTGTTGGTTTTTTCGACAATCTGTTTTAACCGTTCAGAGCTGTTGCCCGAAGTCCCGTGCTGGGCACCGGAAGTTTTGTATGGTGCCAGGGCTTGATGGATCTGGGCTGTCAAATCGACCTGTATTCCCTCGGCGCCTGCTTCAATGCCGTGGGTGGTGCCGTTATTTAAGGCAATCCAGTCAGGAAAAATATCATGGGCGTTAAGGCCCTGAATCAGGAAAAGCGCCTCTTCCTTTGTTGAAAGGCCCTGTGTGCCCTTTATTTCACCCACCTCGGTTTCATAACCGGCCCATTTGGGTATATACGGGTTTAATTCCATATTGGCTTTTAAGTTCTGTTCGTCCGGTAAGTGCGAGGCATCTATGGCGATTGATGTTATTCCTGCTTCAAACAGGGTCGGGATTTCAGTTCTGGCGGTGTCAATATCCGCCTGGCCTTTAATACCGTAATGGTCGGCGTGAATAGCCACCGGAACGGTGATGTTGTATTCATTGCACAGGTCATCCACCAGCCTGGCGATATTCCAGTAGTTGACAGCACAGTACGCATTGGTGCCGCCTTCGGATTTGGCGATTTCGATAATAATTGCCGAATTGGCTTTTTGTGCGGCTTTTAATACACCGGCAATGATAAAGAGATTCCTGCCGTTTGTCGCCATTGCAACGGCATTGCCTTTTTTTGACATTGCCCGGTCGATGAACTTGCCGCTGACAATCAGTGCCCTTGAATTCGGGAACAGGCTTGCCACATTTGGTGGTCTGCCGATTTCAAGAGCTTTTTCATAAGCATTTAAATATGTTTTGTTGGAATTGGTCATTGTCAGCCTCCTTTATTTTATAAAATACCTGATGAGGACGATCCGGCAAAATTATTGAATTGAAAATTGTAAAGTGCTTAATGGAAATTGTCCCGTTGCTTAACGTAGCCAATATAGGTATAATCCCCGAAAAGTGTCAAGGGAAAATAGATTTGGATTTATATGTCGATCAATTGCGGATATAATAGATTGTTTGAGTTGTGAAGGTATGTTAAAAAGCTTTTCATGGTAATGAAT
>JAOZOL010000569.1 GCA_029933295.1 Desulfobacterales bacterium
AAAGATAACGCAAAACAGGCAAAAAACGCATCCATTGCTCTGGCAGCGGTTGGAAACGATGTGAAAAACAAGGCGCTTTACGCAGTTGCCGGGCTTTTAAATGCCAGAAAAGCGGAAATTATAACTGCTAATCAGGCGGATCTGGAAAAAGCAAAAGCTGAAAATCTTGCGGCACCGTTATTGAAACGATTGAAATTTCAAGAAGATAAAATCAATGAAGCGGTTGAGGGGATCAACAGTCTGATCAGTCTTGCCGATCCCGTAGGCGTCACATTAAACGCATTGGAACTCGACGACGGCCTGGAACTTTTTAAAGTCAGCTGTCCCATCGGGGTGATCGGTATTGTTTTTGAATCCCGGCCTGACGCACTGGTCCAGATATCATCTTTATGCCTTAAAAGCGGCAATGCG
The DNA here is from genome assembly GCA_029933295.1 of Desulfobacterales bacterium. Classification (GTDB taxonomy): domain Bacteria; phylum Desulfobacterota; class Desulfobacteria; order Desulfobacterales; family Desulfosalsimonadaceae; genus JAOZOL01. Next base: position 412 of record JAOZOL010000569.1, read on the forward strand.
GTTATGATGAAGGGCGGCAGAGAGGCCGCCAATACCAATCGCGTGCTTGCAGACATCATCAACGCTGCGAGCATAGAGGCAGGCATCCCGGAAGGCTGGCTGACCCTTTTAGAAGCCCGGTCGGATGTGACGCAAATGCTTAAATTGGATGCAGAGATTGATCTGATTATCCCCCGGGGCAGTAACGAGTTTGTCCGATACATTATGGATAATACAAATATTCCCGTTCTGGGGCACGCGGACGGCATCTGTCATGTCTATATCGACAGCCGGGCGGACATTGACATGGCGGTCAGGATTGCTGTGGACAGTAAATGCCAGTACGTGGCGGTCTGTAATGCAGCGGAGACCCTGCTGGTTCATAAAGAAGTTGCCGGGCAAAGCCTGCCGAAACTCAAAATTGCCCTTGAGGAAAAAGGGGTTGAAATCCGGGGGTGTGAAAAGACGCTTAGCGTGATTGACGTCAAGGCGGCAACAGAGGAAGACTGGCGCACCGAATACCTGGATCTGATCATTTCTGTTAAAGTGGTTGACAGTATTGATGATGCCATTGCCCATATCAACACATACGGTTCCGGCCATACGGACGTGATCGTCACCAAAGATCGTGTCCGGGGCGTTAAATTTATGGATACTGTGGATTCAGCGGATGTGTTTTTAAACTGCAGCAGCCGGTTTGCCGACGGGTTCCGGTTTGGTCTGGGGGCGGAGATTGGTATCAGTACCAGCAAAATTCACGCCCGGGGACCGGTGGGGCTTGAAGGTATGATGATCTATAAATGGCGGCTTGTGGGAAACGGACATGTGGTGTCGGATTACGCGGGTGCAGATGCCAAGTCCTTTACTCATCGAAAAAAGGAAAAACAAGTATGAGCATTAAAAAACATGGCTTATCAATCGGCATCGAGAGAGTGGATAATAACTTTTTTCTATCGCTTAAAGCTGTTGGAAAACTAACCCATGAAGATTATGAAACAATTACTCCAATGATTGGCTAAATAGCTAATATAACAAATTATTGCAGCTGTCGGTGGGTAACCACGTTGTGTGATTAAATATAAATACGGTATTGATTCAGTTGCCTTTAAATTCAGGGT
>JAOZOL010000161.1 GCA_029933295.1 Desulfobacterales bacterium
AAGTCCAAATTCTTTGTTGCGCTGCATTCTTCGTCACTGCGGAGTAGGCTAACTACGCCTCATTCCTCAGAATTTGCGCGCCTCGCCAATTTTATAGAATTTGGTGGAACTTTTTTCTTTGCCATCCGAATCTGACTTTTTTACGAGACCATCTTTTTTATCACTTTAACAAGAATTAGGAGGCGAAAAATGACAATTATCGGTAAGCACATTAGAATGGAAAGGATCATGGATCGGAATACCGGTCGCACGATTATTGTTCCCCTTGACCACGGGGTGTCCGTCGGGCCCATTGAAGGCATAGCTGACATTAAAACAACGGTCGGTTTGGTGGCCGATGGGGGGGCCAAAGCAATAGTTGAACATAAAGGCCTGGTCGGTGCCGGTCACCGGAAGCAGGGTTCGGATATCGGGCTTATTGTTCATCTCTCCGCATCAACTGCCCTGTCTGTTTATCCCCATTCCAAAACAATTGTCTGCTCGGTTGAAGAAGCAATAAAACTCGGTGCAGACGCGGTTTCCATTCATGTTAATATCGGAGATGGGCAGGAAAAAGAAATGCTCAATGATTTTGGGAAAGTTGCCTATGACTCCAGAACCTGGGGGATGCCGCTTCTGGCCATGATGTACCCAAGGGGTGAAAAAATAAAAGATGAATATGATGTGGAGGTTGTTAAACATGCTGCACGCGTTGGTTGCGAAATGGGCGCAGATATTGTAAAGGTATCTTATACCGGATCGCCGGATACATTTTCAAAGGTTGTTGAAGGGTGTACGGTTCCGGTTGTTATCGCCGGGGGCGAGAAGATGGATTCCGACAAAGCCATTCTTGAAATGGTCAAAGGTTCCATTGAAGCCGGCGGCTCCGGGGTTTCTATCGGGCGAAATGTATTCCAGCATAAAAATCCCACACGGATGGTACAGGCAATGGCAACGATTATCTTAAAAAATGGTTCTGTGGAAGACGCCTTAAAAATTCTTGAATAATAAGGAGAATGATCATGCGGAAAGTCTGGGTAAAAATCGACCCCTGGGACAAAAAACTGGTTACCACAGCCATAGAAGGGGGTGCTGACGGTGTCATGGTGCCTGCAGGGTATGCTGAAAAAGTAAAAGCCCTTGGCCGCATTCAGACGATCTCAGAAGACGGGGATTTAAAGCCTGGCGACGATGTGGTTTTATTTAGAATCAAAAGCGGTGAAGATGAGAGCGAAATTGTGAAGCTGTGCAAAGAAAAACAGGTGATTTTGGAATGCAGTGACTGGTCGATTATTCCCCTCGAAAATCTCATTGCCAGGGGAGCCGATGTTATTGCCCAGGTTCACAGTATTGAAGAGGCTCAAACCGCATTCGGCATTCTTGAAAAGGGCGTGAATCACATCCTGCTCTGCTGCAATGACCTGGTTGAATTAAAGGAAGCGCTTAACCGCATTTATGCAAGCACCGATCAAATACCTCTGGAAGTCGCTGAAATAACTGAAGTCAAACCCATAGGCATGGGGGACAGGGTTTGCGTGGACACGTGCACGGAAATGAAACCGGGTGAGGGTATGCTGGTCGGCAACGCCAGCAGCGCGCTTTTCCTTGTTCATTCGGAAAGCATTGTCAATCCTTATGTTTCCCCAAGACCGTTTCGGGTCAATGCAGGCGCAGTTCATGCGTATACACGGGTACCGGGCGGTAAGACCCGTTATCTTTCAGAACTCTCCGCTGGTGATCAGATTTTAATTACCGATTTTAACGGCAATACCAGTGTCGGGGCGCTGGGACGGCTGAAGATCGAAAAACGACCTTTAATGCTTGTGAAGGCAGAAGTGTCAGGCAAAGAGATTACCACTATCTTACAGAATGCTGAAACAATCCGGTTGACAGACCCTGAAGGCAATCCGGTTTCTGTTGTTAACTTGAACCCGGGAGACAAAGTTCTGGTGGCTATTGAAGAAAGCGGCAGGCATTTTGGAATGAAGATCAATGAAACTATAACTGAAAAGTAATTCGTTAAATTATGGAAAGTAAAAAAAACACTCCAAAAAATCAGACCGATAATCGAATCGAGCAGCTGCGTGACTCGATTAATGAAATTGACGAATCTGTTCTTAAACAGATTAATGAACGCATGTTGATAGCAAAAGAAATCGGTAAGATCAAAAAGGAAACTGGCAGTTATGTCTATGATAAGCTTCGTGAAAATCAGATCATGGAGCGATTAATCCGTTTAAATCCAGGGCCCCTTAAAAAACAGGCATTGCACCAGATTTTTTCAGACATTATCTCCGCCTCCAGAGAGATTCAAACGCCGACCCGCATAACCTATCTAGGCCCGGAAGCGACATTTACGCATATTGCCGCCATGGAACTCTTCGGCCATTCCGCATCGTTTATTCCACAACCGGGAATACGTGATATCTTTCTTGAGGTCAGTAAAGGGGCATGCGATTACGGGGTTGTGCCGGTTGAAAATTCAATTGAAGGCGCCATTAATCACACTCTGGATCTGTTTTTTGAATCTGATTTAAAAATTTGCGCGGAAAAATATTTAAACATTTCTCAATCCCTTTTAGCAAGGTCAAGCCGGATTAATGATATCAAAATTATTTACTCGCATCCCCAGGCGTTTGCCCAGTGCCGCGCATGGATTCGGAAAAATCTTCCTGATGCGGAGTTGTCAGAGTGCAGCAGCACGGCCCATGCCGCTCAAAAAGCATTTAAAAAAGTAAATGCTGCAGCGATTGCCAACAGCGAGGCAGCGCATATTTACGGCCTGCAGGAGATTGCATCCAAGATTGAAGATCATTCAAATAATATTACACGATTTTTATTGATCGGCAAAGACACGGCAAAACCCACCGGATGCGACAAGACATCCATTATGTTTGTTATTTCTCATGTTCCCGGCGCCCTGTATAAAATACTTGAGCCAATTGCAGAAACCGGCATCAACATGTCAAAAATGGAATCGCGGCCCACCAAGCATGAGAACTGGAGCTATTTCTTTTTTGTGGATTTTGACGGACATATTCAGGATGAGAAAATAAAACAGACCATTGACCGTATGAAGCCGTATTGTATGTATTTAAAATGGCTGGGATCCTATCCCCGATCTCCAGACATGAGTTGAAGATAAATCTGAGCCTCGAGCGTGAGGGCTCGTGCAAAATTCAGGTACGAATTAATCGAATGAGATGAAAAGCCCATGCTGAAAATACAAACCGGTAAAATAAAAGATACCACCGTAACCGTTCCAGGCTCAAAGAGTTATACCCATCGGACATTTATTGCAGCGGCGTTATCTGACGGACAATGCGAAATTTCGAACTGGCTGGACAGTGAAGATACAAATTATACACTGGCCGCATTAAAGCAATTCGGCGCACTTGTTGAAAAAAAATCTGATAAATTACTGATTACCGGCCGTCATGGTGATTTGGATCACCATGATGCTCCTATCCATCTCGGCAACTCAGGAACTTCCATGCGTCTGCTGACAGCATATGCCGCCGTGGGCAAAGGGAGATATGTCCTGACCGGTACTGAACGGATGCATGAACGTCCCATCCGGGATCTGCTGGAGGGATTACAGCAGATCGGAGTCCATGCAGTATCTGTAAACAATAACGGATGCCCTCCGGTGGAAGTAATTGGTGGCAGGGTTGCCGGCGGAACGGTTCATTTAAATTGCAGTGTCAGCAGTCAGTTTCTTTCCGGGCTTATGCTCATCGCTCCCTATACAGACCAGGGCCTTAAAATTTACGTGACGCAAGGTCCGGTGTCAAAACCATATATAGACATGACAATAGATATCATGTCACGTTTTGGGATTGATGTCGCCAGGGATGGGTATCACTATTTTGAGGTGCCGGGATCCCGGACGTATCAATCCGGAAAATATATTGTTGAACCGGATTGCTCCCAGGCAGGATATTTCTGGGCGGCTGCGGCTATAACAGGTTCCTCGGTCAAAGTGAATGGGATAACAAAAAAATCTGTGCAGGGTGATGTCCGGTTTGCTGAAGTGCTTGCTTCCATGGGATGCAAAGTCATTCATGACAAGGATGGTATTATCGTTACCGGCGGAAAATTATCAGCCGTTGAAGTCGATATGGCGGATATGCCTGATCTGGTTCCCACCCTGGCGGTTGTTGCAGCGTTTGTCGAAGGGACCACTATGATAAAAAATGTGTCTCATCTGAAGGTCAAGGAGAGTGACCGGCTGTCTGCTGTAATAAATGAATTGACGAAAATGGGGATATCGGCCGTAGCAAAAGACAATGATCTCCTTATCACTGGTGGAAAACCCCATGGCGCCATTATTGAAACATACGAAGACCATCGTATTGCGATGAGTTTTGCCGTTGCGGGCATTGTGATACCCGGCATAACCATTTTAAACGAAAATTGTGTGAAAAAATCTTTTCCAGATTTTTGGGATGTTTTTAACAGGTTATATTTGAGGTAGAAGGATGACATGGATTGAATGGTTCTAATCGAAAATTCCGACCTGACATTTTGTCAGCAATCGATTTTGCAGGCGGTGTTTCAAAACCGCTCGATTTTGTCAATTAGCCGCAGATTCACGCAGACAAATGCGGATATATTTTAATCTGCGTCTATCTGCGTGCATCTGCGGCTGTTTTTTTAAAAAAAAATCAGACGGGGGAAAATTTTTCCCTGACGAAATAACATTTCACGAAAGGAAATGCAGTGCCAGGCAATTGTTTTGGAAAATTATTTAAAATAACGACTTGGGGAGAATCCCATGGAAAAGGGGTCGGCGTTGTAATTGACGGCTGTCCGCCAAAGATACCCCTTGATGAGTATAGTATTCAGGAAATGCTGGACCGCAGACGCCCCGGCGGCGCTTCAACCAGCACTTCCCGCAAAGAATCAGATACAGCACGAATCCTTTCCGGTGTGTTTGAAAATAAAACCACCGGCACGCCGGTTATGATCATGGTGGAGAATAAGGATGCCAGGTCAAGCGCGTATAAATCAATCGCAGACCTGTACCGTCCGGGGCATGGAGATATCACCTACCAGTCCAAATATGGGATTCGCGACTGGCGGGGCGGGGGCAGGGCGTCCGCAAGAGAAACAGTGGGAAGAGTTGCAGCAGGCGCTGTTGCCCGAGCTGTATTAAAACAACATGACATTGACGTTTTTGCATTTACAAAAGCCCTTGGCAGCACAACTGCCGAAGGCTTTGATCGAGGTGCTATCAATCAGAATATGTTTTCAGCCGCGGATTTGGACGCTGCTGAAAAGATGGAAAAAGAAGTGGCCAAAGTTAAGGCCATGGGCGATTCACTTGGTGGAATTGTTGAAGTTCGAGCTTTAAATGTGCCTTCCGGGCTTGGTGATCCGGTATTTGATAAACTGGATGCCGATCTGGCAAAGGCATTGATGAGCATCGGTGCGGTCAAAGGGGTTGAAATCGGTGCTGGCTTTAAATCTGCAAAATTGAGAGGTTCTCAGAATAACGATCCCATAACCCCGGAAGGGTTTGCAAGCAATAATGCCGGCGGTATTCTGGCAGGTATTTCAAATGGAGATGAAATTATAGTTCGCGTTGCCGTAAAGCCAATCCCTTCAATTGCCATAGAGCAGGACACCATAGATATACATGGACAACCGAGGAAGATTTCCGTAAAAGGCCGTCATGATATTTCCGCAATTCCACGCATTAATGTTGTTTGCGAAGCAATGGTTTGTCTGGTGATTGCAGATCATTTGTTGCGGCAAAAAGCCATTCAATTGATGACGGATTCGTAAAAACTCCGTCTGCTGCGTTGCGCTCTCCGTGAAAGCCCTCAACGTACAAAAAGTACGCCTCGGCCTTTCCCGGCTCGCGTGCCTTGCATACGAAGTTTTTAACGAGCCCGTCAATAGAAGCTGGTTTTATAGAAAGATATTATTTATT
>JAOZOL010000162.1:0-4549 GCA_029933295.1 Desulfobacterales bacterium
CGTTAAATGCCTTGCATATGGAAGCCTCCGACTCGTGCAAAATTCAGGTATTAAAATGATTAATCTTTTAAAACAACAAATTTCCCGTCCTGAACCGTCAGCATTTCAAAGGCTGTTTTATCCAGACCGCAATGATTCGTGGGGGAAAATTTAAAAATCCCTGCCGTTCCGACAAATTCCGTATTTTCAATTGCATCTCTGAGTTTTGCCGGATTATCACCGACTTTCTTGAGTGCATTTACAACAATCCAGAGTGAATCATAGGCATGTCCGCCGAACGTACTGACCGTATCCTTAAATATTTTTTCATATTTTGTTTTGTAATCCATCAGCACTTTTTTCTGGGGATTATCAGCTGCAACAGTTTCCGCAGCCAAAAGTCTGCCGCCGGGGAATATAATGCCGTTACCGGCTTTTCCGGCTGCCTGGGCATATTTGACATTACCGAATCCATGGCTTTGATACAGAGGAATCGCCATTTTAAGCTGTTTCATATTCCTGGGCACGATGGACTGGGCCGGCACAATGGACCAGTTGACCAGTGCCTGCGCACCGGCGTTCCTGATATTGATAAGCTGGGCGGTCATATCGGTGTCTGCAGGACTGTATGTTTCGTCCGCAACAATATCAATCTTGTATTGTTTGGCAATGTCTTTTAACTGAGCGCGTCCTGCTGCACCAAAACCGGTTGTTCCGGTAATAATCCCGATTTTTGTGATCTTCTTGGCAGTCATGTGATCATAAATCCGTTTCACACAATCACTGTCCATTTGCGGCACTTTAAATACCCATTTATTTTCTTTTGCAGGAGTGACAATTACCGCAGCCCCGGCACAGGACACAAGCGGAATTTTGGCTCCCTGAACGATCGCCTTGACCGCCATACTCGTCCCGGTTCTCGACGGACCGATAATTGCGCATACCTTGTCATTATTAATCAGTTTTTTGACCGCATTAACAGCACGTGTATTTTCGCCACCCGTATCTTCCAGATGTAAAACCAGCTTGTGACCGTTTATGCCGCCCGCATCATTAATCTCCTTTGCGATCATTACAGCCGTATTCCACTCAGGTTCCCCCAGCCAGGATGCTTTTCCGGTTTTAGCAAATACACATCCCACATCATAGTCTTTCAAACCGGCTTTTTCTTTCGCATACAGACTTGATGTTGAAAATGCCATAATTAATGCAACAATAATTGATAAAATTAAAAGTCTTCTTTCCACGGTAAATTCCCTCCCTCCAAATAAAAAAACGATTATAGTGATTTCCTCCAGCCAAAATTATACAAAAGCCCGTGTTGGACTGAATTGTTGGTATTCCGGATAATCATCAACAATATTTTATCACATAGTCATCAATCTACTTTCTTCAATCACGGTAACATCATTTTCAATCAACGCGTCCATGGCTTTATCAATATCATCAAAGCGGAAAATAATAACCGCCTGGTCCATATTCTTTTCAATAAACGCATACATGTATTCCACGTTCAACCCGGAATGCCCCATCAGCGACAAAAGGTTGCCCAGCGCACCGGGGATATCCGGGATTGCCACTGCTATGACTTCGGAAACCCGCACTGTGAACCCATGGTCCTTTAGCGTTTCTTTCGCTTTTGCCGTATCGCTGACAATAAGACGTAAAATTCCAAAATCCGAGGTATCCGCCAAAGACAGGGCACGGATATTGATTCCGGCATTCCCCAGAGCAGTTGTGATCTTTGCCACCCGTCCGGACCTATTCTCGATAAACACTGAAATCTGATTTGTTTTCATGGCATTATCCGTTGGTTTTTACATCAAACCGGGAATGGCAAAGCTTTTAAACCGGCGGCTTCATCCAGACCCATCATGATATTCATGTTCTGAACAGCCTGACCTGCCGCCCCTTTCACCAGGTTATCAATCACGGACATCAGGATGATGCGGTTTTTTTCCTTTTCCAGAACAAATCCCATGTCACAATAATTTGTCCCCCGGACCTGTAAAGTGTCAGGCGGTCTGCCGTTATCGGTTATCCGGATAAATTGACATTCTGAATAAAAATCCGCCCAGCAGTCATAAATATCACTTTCATTGATTTTTTTGTTTAAGTCAGCGTAAATCGTTGATTCCATACCCCGTGACATGGGCAGCAGGTGAGGTACAAAGGTAATATTTACCGGTGCTTTGGCCGCATGGCCCAAGACTTCATCTATCTCGGGTTTATGCCGGTGACCGGCAACTTTATAAGCTTTAAACGACTCAGTCGCCTCACAATAATGGGTAACCAGAGACAAAGACCGCCCTGCGCCGCTAACACCGGATTTAGAATCAGCAATTATCGTGTTGATATCCAATAACCCTTTTCTTATCAACGGATACAGCGGCAAAATAACACTGGTGGGATAGCACCCAGGGTTACCGATCAAATCGGCATCTTTGATTTTCTCTTTAAAAATCTCACAAAGGCCATAAACGGAATCTGCCAGCAGTTCTTTTGATGTGTGCGGCTGATATACTGCTTCATAGGTGGCAGGATCTGAAAATCTGAAATCAGCAGACAGATCAATAATCTTTTTCCCCTGCTTTCGTAAATCCGGAACAAAAGCCATGGGAAGCTTATGAGGTAAGGCCAAAAATATAAGATCTGCCCGGTCACACAGACTGTCTGAATCAAATATTTCACAGGTCAGATCAACTATGTCTGTCATTGCCGGGTATATTTCAGCAAACGGCTTTCCGGCATACTGACGGGAAGTTATAACCGTCAGATCCGCATCCGGATGACCCGCAAGTATCCGAACAAGTTCCGCCCCCGCATATCCTGTTGCACCGACAACACCGACCCTGATCATGATTCCTCTTTTTATTTGAATTAATCTGTTAATTTATCTCATGTGAGATATCAAAGGTTTGATGGATTTTCAAGCAGATTCATTTGATTTTTCAGGGTAACTGGTTTTAAATTCAAATGGACACCTTCTCACGGATCCCCGACAAAATCCCACGACCCGGAAAAGCCTGGGCTTAAACCAAATTTCAGTGGACTGAGGCGGATGCGATAATGCGTGGGATTGTCCAAATCATACGATTTTTATAATTACGTATCACAATGGCATTTCCTTCATAAGCATTAACAATGAGACACATAATCTCTAATCAACTGATTAATTTCTTCCGGTTTTTCAATGGGAGACAGATGCCCGGCGCCGATGATTGTTTCCAGTTTTGCATTTGAAATATTCTTATGCAGAAATTCGCCGTATTTCGGCGGTGTGATATTGTCTTCATCTCCGATCACCACCATCACCGGGACATTAATCTCTTCAAGCCGATCCAGCACATCAAACCCATCGCATGCCAGAAAATCCATCAGCGCTATTTCCGACGATGTTACCGCTATATCATTTAATGTGTTTTTTAAATGTGTTTTATCACTCTTTTTGGCAGTGGCAAAATCAACCACCAGATCAACATATTGTTTAAATTCTTTTTCAATGGTTTCAAAAACAAACGGCATTACTTTTAGTTTTGCGCCGGTATGCATGAGAATCCCGGCCTTATATTTATCCGGCTCATTAATAAGAAGTTCCAAAACAACGCCACCGCCCATGCTCAACCCGCAGAGTATCGGAGCCGGCGCTTGTATTTGCTCAATAAATTTATTTACAGAAATCGCACAGTCCGACATTCGATCACAGGCCTTGCCAGTGGAATCTTTATGCCCCGGCAGATCGATGGCAATTGTATTTGCTATATCTGAAAGACCTTTAACCTGAAATTCCCAGAGCCCTTTGGACAGGGCCGCGCCGTGAATAAAAATCAATGTGGGCTTATCTGAATCCATGGGCCAATTACCGGCAATAAAACCATACTCCCCATTAATTATTGTTTCCATCGCATCCTCTTTTTTTATCATCGTTAAATAGCCAACTGACTGCACTTACAAAACGCTTTTGCCAGATCAACTGTTTTGTCATATTCCATGATAGTGTGCTTCAGACAAAGAACGTCAATCGGATTAATAAAAACCGATCTGTCAATTTTATTTAACAACGCCCACGTCAATTGATCTGCCGGGGGCAACATATCCGGCCTTGCCAGGGAAATATGCAAATGGGGTACCAGCTGTGTTTTCCTGTTATCAATTCCGGAAATAGAGCAAAACACGTCTCCTTCATTTAATTCAACGCCGATTTGCAGACCATCATCCGGATAAACGTGCCCGTAAATCGTTAAAAATGAAGTTTGCTTTTTATCATCTGTCTGATGCTTTGCGATCACTGTTTTTCCCAGGTAATCATCCATAACACGCACAATGATGCCGTCATACATCATCGGCACCTTGATGGTTTCATCCAGCCTGAATTTGATATTTTGTGAATTGACAAAAAAACACAAATCCAGCCCTTCATGGGGAACAGGTCTCGCACCACCGCCATTCCACCATTTTTCCATTGACCGGAACATCATTCCAGGAAAAAAAACAAATTGATCCAGACCACATTCATCAAGTTTATTGATGTTAATCAGATATTCAATAAATGCTGATTTTGGATAATCAT
>JAOZOL010000162.1:4649-5911 GCA_029933295.1 Desulfobacterales bacterium
CCTAACCCCCTAAAAACGCCTGATACCGTCGGGCCTCCTTCATATTGCCCAGTGCTTCATAAAGCCCCTGTATCCGCTGAAAATACTCAAGTTTATTGTCCGGGTCCTCCTGTACAAGGGAAAGGTACAGCTCAAGAAGCCGTTTGGATCTTTCATCGGTTGCATAGCAAAGTTCGGCGTATCTCCTTTTAACTAAAGGATCTGTTCTTGTCCCTCATTGGTTACACCCTTTAAGCAGCCCTCCGTAAATATCACATGCTGTTTTCAGCTCACCCATTGCTTCATATGTTTTCGCTAAAGACCGCGTGGCGATTTCATTCTCCCCGAAATTGTCTAAACATGCCTGAAATATTTTCTCAGCATCAGGATACCTTTCCATCTGATAGAGGGTCTCCCCCAAAAGAATCTGGATAGGAAATGTTTCTTTCAAGGTGTCCGGGCATCCGGCAATCAAATTCACAGCGCTGTCATAATCATTGGTAAGCCAGAAAATATCGCAAAGAATCTGATACCCCCGCAGCGCTTCAGGATTGTCTTTAACAAATTGTTCAAGCAGACGCCGGGCATGATCATATTGCTCCAGATTGATCTGTGCCGTTGCCAGCTCAAGGGGGACCAGATGACGGGGGGATGATTTTTCATTCATTGATTCAGCCAGCTTTTCCACTGCAATTTCAAACTCGCCGCGATTTAAAGCAATAAAACCTTCTCTAAATTTTTGGCCGTAATTCTGATATGCCGCCTGAACTTCTTCCGGCAGGGCATGACATAACACCGAAAAATATTCATCTTCATCCACCTCTTCATCTTGAATGATGAAATGGTCAGGTTCCTCGCCACTTGTATTTGTGGTATCCATTGTATTCGGGACGTCCGGAAAATTCATCGCCTTTTCTTTGATTAAGTTTTCTAAAATTGCGGATATTTCTTCTTTTAAACCTGTGTTCTGGGTTAATTCAAGGGCAAGCAACAGCAGGTCTTCAGCCTCCTTATAATCCCCAGATGCCGCCAGATGTTCAGCGCTTTGTTTATGAAAAACCGCCAGCGATTCTTTTGCCTGAATGATTTTTCCCAAAAGCCGATCAATCAGATTCTGTTTTTCCGGAAATTTAGCTTTGGCTTTATCAAGTGCGCTTTCAAATTCAACTTTTGCGGCACCATATTCTTTTGCCTTGATATAGTTATCACCTGTAAGTTCCATGTCCTCCGGCGATTTGCCGGCTAAAAAACTAAACAACCCCATTTTGTTCTCCTGCTAGCTT
>JAOZOL010000163.1 GCA_029933295.1 Desulfobacterales bacterium
TAGTGAATTGTGTTAGTTTGACACGCTTAAGTTAATGACATTGATTGGGAGGTATATTTCAGGGTATGGCAAAAAAGGAGGAATGAGATGAGCAAACAAAACACATAGAATTGCAATTCCTTTTAAAATTGTAGATTTATCTTTTGAGAATTTAAGATTAAAATTATTACCCATTTTTATTCTTTTTCAACACTTAAAAGCTTTTTTAACAAATAAATCTGACCAACGGGGTCAGATCAGAAAAATATATTTCCTTTTTACAACCATTAAACAAATTGTGGAATTTTCTCCAAAGACACTGAAAGGGAGAAGTATATATGCTACTTCGAAGAAATATCACATAATAATGGCATTGCCAATGCTGAATGTAATTTGAAAAACGTGTATCAGAAGAACAAATATTAGATTGATAAAGATGCATCATAACTTGCCACATGGCTCCCACTCAAAAGGCAGCTAAACAGCCAAGAAGGCTACAGAAAGTCCTTCAATTTACCCAAAAAGATGATATCAATATCTTGTGGTTTGATAAATTCAAAAAAGGTTTCATATATTCTTATGATATCCCAGTTCTTTCATTTTAAAGCGACTCTGCGATAAGTCTGTATAATTTGAAATTCCGAGCGCTTTAAAACAATCAACAATCAACCGTACGTTTCCTTCCCTTATTATGAACATATTGAGTCGTCCTGCACGTTTCTCTGAGTTGACGCTCATCAGATTGCCGAATAAACAGCCCGTTGGGCACTGGACAATGCGCCTTCCAGGTAACCGCCTAAATAGTCTGCGGTTTCTGTGCCGGCAAAGTGAACGGTGTCGTTCCAGAAGCTTTTTTTCCCTAAAGGCGGTTGGAATTCAGGATGATTGTGGGCAGCCCGCTGGTCATATTCAGTGGCTGTAAATTTTTCTTTTGCCCAATCCTGATAATAAACTTTGACCGGCTGTCCGGCCTCCTTTCCGTAAAAAAGGGGAAGCTGGGCAAGAATGGCGGAGATCATGGTTTTTTTATTTTTACGCCGCAATGCCGGGATGCCGACAAATCCGGTCAATCCATAGGGTCTGTTTGCCTCACCGGAGCCGTCATGAATCTCCCCCAGGGGGCCGCACAAGCTGAACCCCTGGCCGGAAAGGCCGATTCTCCGCCAATTTGCCTTATCATAAAGGGCAAAAAATTTTGCATGCCCTGCCATCCAGGTGCTTGCTTTTAACATGGCCTGGGTAAGATTGTGGGACAAATCAGGTGTAAACAAAATGGAGCCGGCAGCAAGCCGGGGCGGCAAAGCGAGAATAATTCTGGATGCCGTAAGCCGGCATTCGGGTTCATGGTCAAGGCGCCCCACCGTGACCCTGACACCATTGTACAGCCGTTCGATTTCGCAGACCGGATGATTCAGCCGGATGACATTTTTGGGAATCCGGGCGCAAAGTCCATTGACAAGAGAGATCATACCACCGGAAAGCCGCCATCCGGGCGGATCCATTGGATAGCCTTCAATGGTTTCAACATGGCCATTTTTGGCCTGGAATCGGCCCATGCCTGTTTCAAACTGAGGATATCCTTTAATGCCCAGAGTCTGTATCAGCGCTTTTACCTTCGGGTTGATCATGGGCCAATACCAGGATGGTCCCAGGTCAGCAAAAAAACCGTGATGCTCCGGGCTTAAAATTCTGCCCCCTATACGGGATCGGGCTTCAAGCAAAACAAAAGATTTTTTTTTTGCCGCCAGGAGAAAAGCTGCATAAATCCCGCTGAGGCCGCCCCCAATGATGATGGTATTCACTTTTTCCGTATGCATGTCTACTTTGAAGGTGGTCATCTTTTTCTTTCAACATCCGGCCAGATTATTTTGTGAAGCTGAAGTTGCAGCCTGACATCAAGGCCGTCTTTAAGTATCCAGTCCGCAAGTACGGCGGGTTCAAGAAGATCATTGGCCGGGGAAAACAGAACAGGAACCGGGAAGGGGGATGGGCAGGTCTTTGCGAGGATATTTTTTGCAAACACATAATCGTTTTTATCGGTTATCACAAATTTTAGCTGATCATGTGTTGTCAGGTGTTCTATATTGTTTAAATTGTTTTTTTCACTTTCCCCGCTTCCCGGGCATTTGATATCCATAATTTTGATGCAGCGGTTATCAACACATCGGATGTCCATGGTCCCGTTTGTCTCAAGAAGCACCGTATAGCCCTTTTCAATTAGCGTTGAAATCAGGTCAGGCGTTAAATCCTGACAAAGCGGTTCGCCCCCGGTAATTTCAACCAGCCGGCAGTGATACGCAGCTACCTGTCCCATGATATCGTTGATGGGCATCTGTATCCCTTCATCATAGGCATATTTAGTATCGCAATAAACGCACCGTAAGTTGCATCCGGAAAGCCTCACAAAGATGCAGGGCAGCCCAGCATACAGGGATTCTCCCTGGATGCTGTAAAATATTTCATTGACTTTCAGGTTCATTTGTCAGGCGGGGAAGGTGAATTGATGTTGTTCATGGGAGCGGAACCC
This sequence comes from Desulfobacterales bacterium, assembly GCA_029933295.1. Classification (GTDB taxonomy): domain Bacteria; phylum Desulfobacterota; class Desulfobacteria; order Desulfobacterales; family Desulfosalsimonadaceae; genus JAOZOL01. The sequence continues at coordinate 2,507 of JAOZOL010000163.1, forward strand.
CTGCTTTGAAAAGTTTCGCATCCCCGGTTATTTGATATTGATCAATAACCGAAGGAATTAATACGGATACTCCTTTTTGTATTTGAACAGTCGGTTTGTCATCATTATACGTGATATCAGCTTTGCCGTTTACGCATAGAAGTATTTCAACACTTCGATTTTGAGTTGAAGAATATACGGCGGCATTTTTAACCGTGATCACTGACAAAGAAAATTCTTCGGCCAGAACCGGATATTGTCCCTCACCGGAAGTTATGGTTTCAGGCAGCAGAATTTCAACTTTTGTTTCATTAAAAGTTAACACATCCAAAAGTTCGGTAACATCCACATGTTTGGGCGTCAGACCGCCCCTTAACACATTGTCCGAATTGGCCATTAATTCAATGCCAAGACCGTCAAGATAGGCGTGGAGTTCACCTGCTGGCAGAAAAAGCGCCTGTCCCGGTTCAAGGCAAATCAGGTTTAAAATTACCGGCGACAGAATGCCGATGTCTTGCGGATACATTTGGTAAAGTCTAATCAGCCATTTAAACGAATCGTTTTGATCGGCAAGTTTTTCTGCGTTTTTGACGGATTCATTAATAACCTGAATTTTGTCATCACCCGGCAGTTCCATGAGTGATTTGAAAAAAAGCTTTAAGCCTTGATTTTTTAAGGTATCAATTTCATTTTTCAAGTTAATCGGACAAAGCATTTTAAGCATCTCAATGGTGGATGCAATTTTTCGAAATCCCTTTAATCCGGTAAACGGTGTCAGGGCACAGATGATTTCCGGCTTGTGCTGGTCATCCTTATAGTTGCGGTGAGGTGCGTTTAAGGGGATGTTCATTTTGTTTTCACGGGCAAATCCGGTTATGGCCTGGATTTTATTCGGATGCGCCTGAATGGAGAGGGGGTGTTCGGCAGCCAGCACCTTAAACAGAAGGGGCAGGGCATTGTTGAATTTTTTTGCGATGGGGGCTCCGAGGATTTCAATGGGGTATTGACCAATGAGTGAGTTTAAAGGAATCCATGTGTCATTGAAATTGACTTCTGAAGGCGCCTTTGGATGCGCCCCCATCCAGAGTTCGGCCCAGGGCTCTTGCGAAGAGGATTCTCCCAGCAGTGACTGGATGGCCGTATGGGAGCCCCATGCGTATTTCTGGATGGTATTTTTGAGTATCAGCGGTTTCATACTTTAAATTTTCCGTTTTCGTAGATTACTTTTTTTCTTCCGGACATAAGATGCGCGGTTACACATTTTTTTTCAGTGTTTACAATATCCCAGTGAAGGGCGGAATCGTTTAAACCCAGATCTTTTTTTCTCTTTTTGGTCAGGTCAGACGGCTTGCCGTTATATGTATCTGAATAAGAAGCGCCCAGGGCGATATGGCAGTTACCGTATTTCCCGCCATAATTTTCATCAAACAGGGTGTTTGCCATAAACCGGTTGATTTTTGAAAATGATTTATCAGTTAAAGAAAATTCACCCAGTTTATTGGCCCCATCATCCATGGCAAGTTGTTTTTTTAAAAAAGTTTTACCTTTTTCTGCAGAAGCACGAATCACTTTTCCGCCTTTAAACTCCAGCCGAATCCCCCGGACATAATTTCCGCTGCGATAAGAGGGCTGGTCTGCGAAATATTTTCCATTTGTGCCGCGCCAGTCCGGTGACAAGAAAATTTCAAAGCTGGGGATATTATGACCGGATACACCGATCCATTTTCGATGTTCTCCAGGTGTGATCTCAAGATCAGTATTGTTTGATTGGATATGATATTTTTTGACCTTCATTTGATTCAGCCATTTTTTTATTGATTGCGCTTTTTTATAGACCAGTTTCCACTGGGCAATGGGGTCCGTCCGGTTTAAAAAACAGGCGTTGACAATCTGATTGGCATATTCTTTTTCAGTCATCCCGGCATGGGTTGCAAGTTCTCTGGTTGGAAACATCCCCAGGGTCCAGGAAAAGTTTCCGTTTTCTTCTCTTTTGTCTAAAATATTGCGCAATGTTTTTTTTGCTTTTAAGGACTGAACAATTTTTGATGAGTCAATTTTGGAAAGATGGGTCAGGGATTGGGGGGCTAATATTGCGATCGTTCCGTTAAGATTGTTATATAATTCTTCCTCACCCGGTGGAATAAATGTAAGCTGCTGTAAAGAAGCGAGTGAATAAAAGTCCTTTTCCATATTCGGCGTTTGCAAAAGTCTATGGATAGGATGTAAACCCATTCTGATTATTTTTTGACAGAGGATTTCAACGAGTTTAATGGCAGCAAGATCATACCGGATAAGAATGATTTCATTTTTTTTAAGGCTTGCGTTTCGGGCGGTTTTAAGTCCCCACAAAAGCACATCTGCATATCTCTCTATTTGTCTGTTGGTAAACATAAATTTTTTTCCTGTCAGGTTCTATTTATATGGTCACAACCATAGGGAAAAAACAGGCCAAGGTCAAGACGCCTTTCAATGATCATTGATATTTTGTCAGATTCGGTATATGCTGCATTCACATAAAAAAATATTAATGATATTATGGAGGGAAAGAGATGGACTGGAAAACTGATTCAGAGATAGAAGACAAAGATGATGAGTCTTATTCTCTGTTTGCAAAGAAAAAATCAAGCAGGCTTGTGGAGAGAACGGAAATTCCCTTTATTCTGATGGGGGTGGGATTACTGGTATTAATTGTTCTTTTTATTTTTTTTATACCTAAAACGCATAAAACTGATTTCAGGGATTTAAAATTGATTGAATCTCGATTAAAGGTGATAGAACAACGTATCGGCGATCTGGAAAGTGTTAAAGGCCAAGGCCGGACAGCAGAGCCCATGATAACACCGGAGAATGTAAATCCCGCAAATCCTGTTGAATATCAACAATTGGTAGATTGGATAAAATCAAATGCCGACATAATTTCAGAAATAATAAAAAAAATTGATGCCCTCAACCAGGAACTGCATGGGCGCAAGGCAAAAGGGGGAATAGTTGCCGCTAAAAAGAATTCCGGGATTAAACCTCAGCCCAAGTCAAAACCCCAATCCCAAAAAGCCCGGCTCAAGCCGCAAACGAAAGTGCAACCCAAACCCCAACTCAAGCCGCAGCCGAAAAAGTTGAAACCAGAGGCAGGGCCGCAAATTGCCCCGCAACTGCCAAAACCTGCAAATGTCGTTGGAACCATCAAGATGACGTATCATAGAGTTGAGAAAGGGGAGACGCTTTACCGGATATCAAGAAAGTATGGAATCAGTGTAAAGAAAATTCAAAAATTAAACAATATGAAAAACAGTGTCTTGATTCATCCGGGGCAGGAGTTGATTGTGCGTGCTGAGAAGCAATGATGGCTTTGTAAAAAGCTTTTCATGTTAATGAATCACCACTGTATGAGAAAAATAACTTATCAATCATTTCAAGTGGTTA
>JAOZOL010000164.1 GCA_029933295.1 Desulfobacterales bacterium
CCTGATGGAAATTTCAGGGTTTCACTACGACTATATGTCCCTAAAGAGAATGTAATCAATGGAAGCTGGTTACCACCAGGAATTGAAATAATAAAATAAAGTAAGAATTTATGGCATACTTAACAGCACTTAAACAAATCATTTTCATAGCCTCAGTGCTTATATTTTTTCTTGCGCCTTAGCACAGGCACAAGAAAAACCCAATATTGTTATCATTCTGGCCGATGACCTTGGCAATGCCGATCTTGGGTAAAGAGGAAGTAAGATAAGAACACCAAATATTGACAAGCTCGCCGATCAGGGCATGCGACTCGAATCATTTTATGGAATGCCACTTTGTACACCTGCTCGTGCTTCTTTAATGACTGGTCGATACCCAACGAGAACGGGTTTGCAGACATTTGTAATCTTCCCAGGACACACCTATGGTTTACCAACCGAGGAGACAACAAATCAAATTGTTATAATGGAAAAGCATGATTCTTATTAAAGATCACAAACAGACCGAACTTTTCGATCCCTGGCGGTTTCTCAGTCTCAAACGGCGGCAGTTACTTGATAAGACATGGCCGGATTGTTCAAAAATATAACCCTTCCGGAATTGCCTGTCAGTAGGATATTCCCTTTTTTTCATCGATGGGGTCGGACGGCCAACCAAGGAATTATATTCCGTACTCGGTGTTCTTGTTCTCCAGCAGATTTTTGATCTGACCGATGAAGAAACCTGTAGTCAGGTGGCCTACAATACAAGATTAACGCTTTATTTTTTCAAAAAAGCTTAGAAATATGAGATTAAATAGACAAAGTTCAAACGATAAAATCTTTGCCGTTTTGCTCCTGGCTTGTGCAGTCCTGTTATTGAGTCCACTTCAGGTGCAGGCGGATCCATCAGAGCAACAGGCTCAGAGTCTGGAGCAGGCGGCTCAAGATCCCACTGCCTCGCTGATGAATGTGTCGATTCAAAACCAGTACAGTGGTGATTACCACAACCTGGATGATGAAAACGGCAACATCATCCAGTTACGTTCATCTCTACCGTTTAAGACCGGTGGTCTCAAGCATGTTGCCAGGGCAACTCTGCCTATCTTTACCGAAAGTCCCTCTGGTGAAACGGGGTTGGGCGATCTAATTCTCTTTGATCTGATGACTTTTAATGAGTCCTGGGGTCGATGGGGGGCTGGTCTGGTTACTCTGTTTCCAACAGCCAGTGACGATGCGCTCGGCAGCGGTAAGTTCGGAGCCGGACCTGCTCTTGGGTTTGTTGCCCGTAACCCCGGTTTTTTGTGGGGTGTATTCAATCAGAACCTGTTTTCTTTTGCCGGTGAAAGCGATCGGGAGGATGTCAGGGTATCTATCCTGCAACCGATTCTCAATATTTCTCTTCCCAATAAATGGTCCATTGGTTTATCGGAAATGAATATCACCTATGACTGGGAAAAGAGTGCTTGGGCCAGCCTGCCCCTTGGGATAAAGATCAATAAGCTGGTCAAATTCAGTGGTCAGTCTGTGACGTTTAGTGGAACTTATGAGTACAATTTTCAGGATGACTATGTGTCTCCGGAATGGACAGTGAGTTTTCTCGTGAAATTTTTGTTTCCTTTATAGTGCTTGAACGAAAACCCGAACAGAGAAAGGATCGAATCTTATGAACAAGACATTTTCAATATTATTTCTGAAATATACCCATCTACGGCATAAGAGCTGTATCGCCATGACAACGCTTTTGCTCATGATTCTCTCTATCGGTTTAGCGGCAGCACCTGACACATGGGCTGGCGAAGGTGGCGGCAGCCACTATATGCCCGGTACCCGGGGTGATTTTGCCATGGCATTGATCGGCCCGAAAGGGTGGTACCTGAGAAATGAACTGGTCTATCTTGAAGGGGACATCTGCCCGATGACGATGGGAAAAGGGGTTTATCTGGGTGCCGAACAAAAAGTCTGGCTCAATACTGCAAAGGTTGTTTACCTGGCGGATTCAGGCATTCTGGGCGCACGATTCGGAGCTGTTTTAAGCATTCCCCTGGTGATTGATGTAAGTCTTTCAGGGGATGTAGCGGGCCCGGTCCCAATAAAGCGGGATGGGAGTAAAACGGGATTTGCTGACAGCAATGTGACTGGGATTTTGAACTGGAAACAGGACAATTTTAATTACAACGCGGGTTTTACTCTGTTTGCGCCCACCGGGTCATACGATGCCGATCGGATGATCAATCTTGGTCGTAATTACTGGACCCTGAATCCTTTTTTTGCATTTACCTGGTTGCATCCCAAGCGCGGCCATGAGGTTTCGTTCACTGCCGGATACATGACCAATACGGAGAACCATGATACCGATTACCAATCCGGGGACGAATTCCATTTCGATTTTCATCTTGCACAACACTTTTCCTCTAAATTTGCGATAGGACTGGATGGGTACTATTATAAACAAATCTCCAAAGATAAGGGGCCATTTCTCGACCAGGCAAATGCTTTTTTGACATCGCTCGGCAAGGATTCCCTTGGCACTTTTAAGGGAGAAACATTCGGTCTTGGGCCCGCTCTCAAATACACCTTTAAACTGGGAGAACGCGACATCAACATCATTGCAAAATGGCTACATGATCTGGATACAACCAATCGCTTTGAGACCGATACGACCATGTGTGCGGTAGCGTTTAAGTTTTGATTATTTATTGTTTTATTGCCTGAACGATAATTCATTGCAGGATGTACACCCTCTGCGCCAAATCGGCCGTAATGGTGAAATATTTTAGCCCATGTCTGCGGCACGATGAAATGAGATTATCCGGATATATACGTTTTATTACCGGTTTGGGAGGAGAGATTTATGACAGATCATGTGGAATTTGCACTGTTTGTATACACCCGTGATACAGAATATTTGATAGAAAGACTTCAGGACAATCCGTTTGGCGTCAAAATCACCTCCCTTGCCTTTGATTCACTGATGCAAGATCCTGAGAGATCGCTTGAGGGAGTAGACCACCTGGTGGTTTCAGGCACACTGAATGTCATCAAAGAGGTTTTGGGGTTTGCGATGAAATACAACTTCAGTGTCGGTCTCATTCCCATGAACACGCAAAAAGATTTGATAAAATCCTTTGCGCTTCCCCGAAAAATCAATGAGATCGTTGATCTTGCGCTGAAAAAGACTTCCCAGGTGATGGATCTTATTTTGTGCAACCAGCAAATCATGCTTTTTAAAGCAACCATGGGGCGACTTCCGCTGATGGATTCCCCGGCTGATATCAGTAAATTTAACATTGTAATGAAAGCACTGAAAAGATTTGTCGGTCTTGAGCTGCTTCCCTTTGAATTCACCACAGCCGGCCAAAAGAAGACCCGTACGGCCGCCTGTGGCTGCATGATCATTCAGCACCACGAGGGAACGCTGGCCTCCAAATTGATTTCTCACGACAGTTCTTTCGCAGATGGAATGATATCAATGCTTGTTTCCGCTCCCCGATCAATCGTTGAGTATTTCACATTTCTGATTCAGGCCATCAAACCCACTGCCGACCGTAAAAAAATTCCTATGACAATAGGCTATATCAAAAGCCCTCGGATCGATATTGAATCTGAAAGAAAGCTTGACGTGTATATCGATGGAGAGCAGGCAACACATACGCCTGTCCATTGTGAGGCCATAAAAGAGGCGGTGCGGATAAATATTGGAGACGGTTCCCGTGAAAAAAACGTGAGTTCTCAACCTGTTAAAGAGGAGATCAATACCGGGAATCTGCCCATAGGAAAAGAATTGCTCAGGGTAAAAACAAAAACCATTCCCTTTTTTTCCTATGCCTCGGAAGAGCGTTTTCGGGATCTGCTCACGGCGCTTCGGGAAGATGCAAGGATAAATTCCGCCTATTTGTTGCTCATGGTGCTCAGTACCATTCTGGCGACTGTGGGGCTTTACCTGGACAGCGGTTCTGTGATCATCGGGGCCATGCTGCTGGCCCCTTTAATGGAACCCATCATATCCCTTGCGATGGGCCTGCTACGGCAGGATCAGGATATGTCAAAAAAATCTTTCATAAAAATTACCGCTGGTATTTTTATCGCTCTGGTAACATCGGCATGCATTTCCGTGCTTTACCCGCATGACCCGACAACATCCGAGATGTCCGGACGGCTGCATCCGACGCTTCTGGATCTTTCAGTGGCCATCACCTCAGGCATTGCCGGTGCCTATACCAAATCATTCAAGGAAATTCTCCAAAGCCTTGCCGGGGTTGCGATTGCAGTTGCTCTGGTGCCTCCTCTGGCAGTGGCTGGTATCGGAATCGGAAGGTGGGACGCCCATTTTTTTAGTGAGGCATTTCTACTTTTCGGAACCAACCTGATCGGTATCGTTCTGGCTGCCACTTTTACTTTCAGGCTCCTGGGCTATTCTGCGGCGATTCGGGGCAGGAGGAGCATCGTGCTTGTGGCCATCGTTCTGGTGCTGATTTCGATTCCGCTTTCCTTCTCTTTTAACCGTATTGTTGAAGACAGGCTCCATGAAAAGAGCTGGCAAGTGGAAAGGTTTTTGGTCAATGAAAAATATCTCATTGTCAAAGAAGCCGAAGTGCAGGATATCGGGGATAAAAAATTGGTTAAAATGGATATATTGACGCGGGAACCTTTAACCCGGGATGATCTGACCAGATTCAAAAGAAAAATCCAAACTCATTTCAAACGGGAACTGATCATCAATATAAATGTTATTTATATCCCATAGGAGACGCAGTGAAAAAATTAATTTATCTTACAATTCTCATTGGCGCGATATCGCTTTTTTGCGGATGCGATCAGTCTCCTGCCATTCAACCAAGCGGCAACAATATCAAAGTGGGCGTCATCGGGCCATTCAGCGGACCCCATTTTGCCAAAGGCAAGAATGGTCTTGAAGGGATCAAAACCGTCATGACAATGCAACCCCTTCTCCTCAACGGGGATGGCGTTGAACTGGTGGTGGAGGACGATAAAAATGAACCGGAACTGACTTTAAAGGCCTTGAAGAAATTAACGGGAAAGGATAACGTATCAGCCATTATCATCTTATCGGGCAGCGGGCCCGTGATGGAAATAGCGCCCATTGCAGATATCGATAAAACACCGATACTGGCGGTTCTTGCCACCCATCCGGATATTACCACCCACAGCAGTTTTATCAGCCAGCTCTGTTTTGATGATAATTTTCAGGGAACGGTTGCCGCCCTGTTCGTCATGGATGAACTCCTGATCGAAAAAGTTGCCGTATTCAGCAACCCTGAAAACGATTACTCCCGTTTCCTTGCTGCCCGTTTTACGAGTAAATTCAAATCCATTGGCGGACGGGTGACGGAGTCTGTTGCATTAACGAATGAAACGGTTGATTATACCGGCATCCTGGAAAACATCCGCAGCCAAAAACCCGAATTGCTCTATCTTCCCGTGAGGGCAGAAGATTTGTTTCAAATTGTCAAGGCCATTGAAAAGATGGATTGGAAGCCAAAAATGCTCGGAAGCGACGGACTGCTGGCCACTGTGTTAACACAGCACAAGGAATCATCCGGCCTGTTGGAAGGCATTCTGGCTACTGATTTTTCCAGCAACCGGATGCCTCTGACGTCTTTTGGTAAGAAGGCCCTGAAAAAATATCGTTCCCTTTATGACACCCCGGCAAACAGCTATACGGTTATGGGAGCTGAAGGGTATGCCCTGATGCTCAACGCATTGAACCGGTGCGTGACGCCAGGTGACAGAGAGTGCATTAACCGGATGATCCGCAGCACCATTGGGTTTAGCGGTATTACCGGCAGAATAACGATCAATCCGGATGGCAAGGCAATTCGTCCACTTGTTGTCAATTCCATCAAGAAAGGCCGACAGGCGTTTATCGTGAAAGTTTATTAAGGGTTACCCGCTTTTT
>JAOZOL010000165.1 GCA_029933295.1 Desulfobacterales bacterium
AAGTTCACCAATCACATAAAATTGGCAAGGCGCGCAAATCCTGAGGATCGAGGCGTTGTTTGTCGCTATGTTGAGCAATAACCAAATACAAGGCGCATTGGTTTTTCAGACGCAAGATAATACATGCAGTATATTGAGTGGCTGAAAAACCAATGCAACGCAGTAGATGGGGATTTTAACGACGCCATCATCAGAAATCCGAAAGATTCTGATAAAACATCACCGTCGCCGGGCTGGTAACCGTCGGGTCCGTCACCACATTGATACAGGCCGGTTTGCCGGACTCAACAGCCCGTTTAATGGCCGGGATAATATCTGCATCTTTCGTCACCAGCTCCCCGTATCCGCCCAGACCTTCCACCATTTTTTCATAATTGCGCATGCCCAGCTCCGAGCATGTACATCGGTCTCCGCCGATGCTCATCTCCTGGGAATGCTTGATCATTCCCCAGGCGCAGTCGTTATTTACCACGCATACAATGGGGATATTATGACGAACCGCTGTATCAAACTCCATGCTGTTAAAGCCAAAAGATCCATCGCCGTTAAGCACAATCACGGGTTTATCAGGATTTGCCAGTTTTCCGGCAATGGCAAAAGGAATTCCTGTGCCCAGGCATCCAAGCAACGCGCCGGCAGGGATCAATACCCCGGCTTTTTGTGATGACGTAAAACCTGCAAGCCCATAATAGCTGGTATCACCACCGTCAGCCACATAGAGTGCATCTTCCCCGAACACTTCCATGATCTGCGCCACAAGGCGAACAGGATGGATGGGATCAGAGGGGGTTTTTCGCTGCTCCAGTTCCGTGGTCATAAACGCGGCATATGCGTTTCTCAGCTTTGTCAGCCACTTGTCGTGATTTCGCTTTTCCACCATGGGGACAAGCTGGTTGAGTATATACCCGCAGTCCCCCACCAACCCTACTTCCGAAGACCGGTTCCGGTCAATTTCATGCTCCTCGATATCGATGCGGACTACTTTAGCATCAGGAAACAGCTTTGTGGCCTGCATTACCCAGTTAAACCGAATCCCGGCCGCAATGATGACGTCTGTCTGGGGAGCGCCGGTCATGATGCCGGTAAATCCGCTGTCATTGATTGAAAGCGGATGATCGTCCGGCAATTCACCCCGCCCGTTGTTTAACAATGCAAACGGAAAGCCGGTTTTTTCGATAAAGGTTTTAAGGACATCGGCGCAGCCGCTTATGCCCACACCACTGCCGCCGATAAACAATGGCCGCTGGGCATTGTTTATGATATCGGCAGCTTTTTTGAGTTCGGATTCATCAGGATGGGTGGATGATTTATGAACCTTTCGAAGCGGCATTTTTACACTTTTTTCATCAACGCCGACAAACAGGATATCCGGGGGCAGTTCCAGGAAGACAGGCCCTGGCCTGCCCATGGTGGCCTGGCGGAAGGCAATGGAAAGGTATTCCGGAATCCGTTTGGTGTCATAACAGGTGGCACACCATTTGGTTACGGGTTTTACCATATCAATCTGGTTCATTTCCTGCAAAGCGCCGGTCAGGTCATCGCGCAGGGGATGCCGGCCGCATAGCACGACCAGCGGCGCATTATCCAGATACGCATTGGCAATGCCGGTCAGGGAATTGGTAAACCCAGGCCCGGCAGTCACCAGACACACCCCGGGTTTATTTTTATAAATCGACCATGCGTGGGCCATCATGGCCGCCGCCTGCTCATGACGCACATCAATGGTGCGGATATTGTATTGTGTAAATCCGTCTAAGATATTTTCAATGTGCCCGCCTGAAATCGTAAAGACAATACCGACATTTTCATTTTCCTTTAAATATTTTGCGACCAGGTGACCGCCGAATATTTCAGCCATGCGTTCCTCCTTATTATTAAATTTACATCACCAGATTAATACCATCTTCAAACCACTGGGCCCAAACGCTCAACCCAAGCACTTTTAATTTGCCTTCGGCAGCCGCGTTAAATGACGCATCGGTTTTTTTGCTGGTCATCACAGAAAATCCGGTTGCCGCATCTTCCCAGACCAGCGCTACATCGTAATTTTTCTGATCCCCGGGCATTGAGGAAAGTTTGCCCTTATCAAAGATGAACAATCTGGCCCGCTTACCATCTTTGGTTTTAATCAGGACTTTTGTACTGATCTTGCTGATGTATTTTTTAAACGCCTTGTTGGTCACTGATGCGACTTTTAAAATATTATACAGCGCAAACAATAGTACTGAAAATTTCATGGGGCTCTCCTTAAAATCAAAATGGATTATTTGTTAAACGCCACAATTGTTTTCATGGCCCGGTGTTTTTGTTTATTTAGATTCACCTCAATCATCTGCTCATAATCTTCTAAGGCAAATTTATGGGTAACAATATTTTCAGCCTGAATTTTGTCCTGGTTCATCAAATCCATCGCGATTTCAAATACGTGCTGCCTTTTGCCATTAAACTCAGTATACCCATACCCATATACACCTTTTATTGTCTGTAGCTTCAGCCATAAAGGCGTCAGATCAAGCTTCACATCTCCGCCGATTCCTACAATACTGAGTGTCCCCATGGCTGTAAGCAGTCTCATGCTGAGGTTAAGGGTTGTTTTGGCGGCGACCGTGTCGTAAATTTTATCAAACCCGCCCATGGCAATATCCATTCCGATCATGGGTTTATATATTTTAGCGCCTGTAATCCGGGCGGTTTGTTTGAATGCTTTTTTTGAAGGGATCACCTCATCTGCACCGGCTTTTTTTGCCAGGTCAGCCGCAAATGATGACGGCTCAATGACTGAAATACTGCAGCCGGGCACCAGTGCCCGCAAAGACTGTATAATCAGATTCCCGATAACGCCACCGCCGACCACAAGAATTTTTTCATTCTCTTCCGGCAAGTTGTCCAGCACTGCCTGCAATGCCACGGAAACCGGTTCGGTTATGACGGCGGTCTCAGGGCTCATTCCGTCAGGGACCTTAAACAACTGGCTTTTGTGTGCCGTCATCAATGGTGCAAACCCTCCGTTTATGCCCTGATTAATACCGACAAACATGCCCGGAGGAAGATTGCCGTTGGCAAAATTTTCACAACTCGCTCTTCCAGCACGACAACTCGGGCAGACAGGGGTTATGCCGCGTGCTTCGCATCCCAGTCCGGGGTTGAGCGTCACCATATCACCTGCTTTAAAGCCTTCCACACCAGTACCGGTGTCAACGATTTCACCGACAATTTCATGCCCGGTCACACATGGAAAAGAGGTAAACGGGGATGCGCTCGGGGAATCATGCAAAAGAATTAAATTCAGGTCACTGCCGCAAAAGCCACAATAAATTGTTTTGATTTTTACCCAGTCCGGTGTCGGCAGTTTTGGCTCGGGAATATCTACGAGGCTGATTGTTTTGACTGGGCCTTTATAGAAGACCTGCTTACCGAAAAAAGTACGAAGTATTTTAGCGGCAGCGAATTTGGGGACATTGACATTAAACTGTAAAGCTTTCATGTGCCCTCCGGTTTAAATGATTATTTCTGTCAAAGAATACATTTCAACATATGAATAAAGGTTCATATTGTCAATAAAAATTATATTATATAAAAACAATATATTATTATTAAAAGCTGATTGAAACTTCATCTTATTTATTATTGACAATCCCCTTGATGGACAGTATATTTGGCATAAAAAAAGGAATGATGATGAGCCTTGTCCGAACTCCCAAACAGCAGCGCAGTATCCAGACCAAAAAACGCATTATCAAAGCGGCTTTTCATTTATATGCCCAAAAAGGAATTCACGGGACCAATTCCAAGGAGATCGTGGCAAAAGCCGGCGTTTCCATTGGCAGCTTTTATTCCTATTTTAAAAATAAAAAAACCCTGCTTCTGGAAATACTTGATGATTATCTGGACCGGACCTACCTGACCGTATGGAAAGACATGGAGAGCGTTACGATCAATGAACTGGACCGCAATGATATCAAGTTTATCATAGAAAATGTATTTAAAGCATATGAAATCGCTCCTACATTTCTTATGCAGACCCACGCACTACGCTATTCAGACGCAGACATCAACCGGGTGTATGAGCGCGAACGAAACCGTGAAGTGACCCAGATACGGTATTTGCTTGAGAACAACAAGCATCGGATGCGGATTTCAGACCCGGAGGCTGCGGCCATTGTTATTCACAATGCGGTTGAAAGCGTTGTGCATACTGCGAAATTTCTCGGCCCGAAAATTGATGAAATGCGGCTGATTAATGAGCTGGCGAATATGATTTATAATCTTTTGCTGCATGGGAGCCAGGATAAAAAATGAATCAGTGTACCTCCAGCGAGAATGTCTTAGACGAATTGCTTGCGCTTTTAAAACTTGAAAAAATTGAAGAAAACATCTTTCGGGGAAACTCTCAAGACTTGGGATTCGGCAATGTTTTCGGTGGCCAGGTTTTGGGCCAGGCGCTGTCGGCGGCTACTCAGACTGTAAGTCAAGACCGGAGCGCTCACAGTCTTCATGCCTATTTCATGCGGCCCGGTGATCCGGCAAAGCCCATTGTTTATGATGTGGACTGCATCCGTGACGGCAAAAGTTTTACCACACGGCGTATTGTCGCCATTCAAAAGGGAAGGGCCATATTATCCATGTCCGCCTCGTTTCAAATCGATGAATCCGGCTTTGAGCATCAGGACGTAATGCCTGATGATATTTCAGGGCCCGACAGCCTGATATCGGAAGTGGAGATGGCCCGTCAAGTGCAGGATAAAATTCCGGCATCTATCCGGAATCAGATATTGTGTACCAAACCCATTGAAATCCGGCCGGTCAATCCCGTGAATCCGTTTGCACCGGAAAAAGAGATACCGGAGCGGTATGTCTGGTTTAAAGCTATCCATAAAATGCCGGACGATCTGTCCGTGCATAAATATTTGCTGGCGTATGCGTCTGATTTCGGACTCGTGTCAACGTCGCTGCGGCCCCACGGGAAAACTTTCTGGGACCCGCAAATGCAGGTAGCCAGTCTGGATCACGCCATGTGGTTTCATCGGGATTTTCGTATGGATGACTGGCTGCTCTATGTCATTAAAAGTCCGAGCGCCTCAAAGGCGCGGGGCTTAAACCATGGCAGTATTTTTACCCGTGACGGCCGACTTGTCGCGTCCACGACTCAAGAAGGATTGATTCGGTATCGGGGGAAAAGTTAAAAATGAAAACAGCCCGAGGTAAAAAAGAAGTCTCTCAGATCAGGGAAAAAATTCTTGAAAGCGCTTTGGATATTATTATCGATAAAGGCCTTGATGGGCTGACCATGCGAAATCTTGCAAAAAAAACCGGTATGACGGCGCCCAATCTTTATAATTATTTTTCAAGCAAGGATGAAATTTATATTCATATCGTCATCCGTGGGTTTGAAATGCTACATGCTGATCTTAAAGAAGTATATAACAGCCATGAAGATAAAACAGCCCGTTTAAGAGCCATGATCGGCACCTATATGACTTTCGGTATAAACAAACCCCGGTATTATGATATTATGTTTACCCGTCCCACCCCTAAATACAATGACTACATCGGCACCTCGCTGGAAAAGATCTCGGAAATCGAATATAAAATCTCAATGGATATTGCGGCCCTTGCATTAAAAACCGCATCTGATGTGATCGGGCCGTCTGCCGGAGACGAAATACTAACCCGGCGGCTGGTCCAGATATGGAGCCTGCTACACGGAATGATCACCTTAAACAACAGTCAGGTGATGGGGTATGTCGCAGAAACCGCTGGGCAGGTATATGAAAAAATTATTGATGAGTTTATCGTCTCCCTGAAAACATCGTAATTTCTTAATAAGGCGTTTTTGTCGGGTTACGTCCGGCACTCAAATCTCAAAAATCTTTACGGGAAACAGTACA
>JAOZOL010000570.1 GCA_029933295.1 Desulfobacterales bacterium
AAAAAAATATTGGGTAGTATTTGGTGCAAAAAAGCGGTATGTTAATTTTATACGAACTCGAATTTTTTTTATCACAAAAAGGGTCTTCGCGAAGAGCGATACAAAAAGAAAATAATGCCTCAGAAACAGATCGCGGGAAGTTTAGGAAGAAACAGGGGCAAGCCTGCACTTTCTGTTTTGATATTGACGGCGTGATCGCCGCCATGAGATCGAGGCGTTGAAAAAACTGGTGGGGAAATAACACAACAGCGGCACCAGCAATGAAAGGCTTTTTCATGAGTTATTACAAAGAAATCAATATTTCCGACGTTAAAACATATTCCGCAAAAGACAGAAAATCAAGGGTCGACATCGACAGGGAAGGTGTCCCGCCCTCGGCAGGAATGACGGTACGAATGTTTTTAAACAATCTGCCATCCATCATGAAAGCAGATGATTTAAAATCAGTGGCGCAGGCAGTGGTAACGGCAAAGAAGAATAGAAAACCCATCATCGTCATGATCGGGGGGCATGTGATTAAAACCGGATGCAGTCCTGTTCTGGCTGATCTCGCGGACCACGGATATATTACCCATATCGCGTCCAATGGATCGGCTGCCATACATGACACTGAACTTGCCCGATTCGGGCATACGTCCGAAGATGTTACAAAACAACTGGAAGACGGTTCCTTTGGCATGGCGGCGGATACGGCTCAATTTGTTAATGCCGCAGCTGTCAGGGCCGCCGACCGGGGCGAAGGCTTTGGTGAAGCGACCGGGGCCATGCTGATCGAAGAAAAAGCTCCATACCTCGACCGTGCGTTACTGGCCGCCAGTTACAGGTTAAAAATTCCATATACACTTCATGTTGCATTGGGAACGGATATTGTTCATCAGCATCCGTCAGCTGACGGTGGCGCCATTGGCAGCGCATCCTTAAGGGATTTTCGAATACTGGCGGCAACGGTGGCAGACCTGGGAAACGGAGGCGTGGTATTGAATCTTGGAAGCGCGGTGATCATGCCGGAGGTTTTCCTCAAAGCCCTTTCAGTGGCAAGGAATCTGGGCAACAAGGTTTGCAATTTTACCACGGCTAATTTTGATATGCTGCAGCATTACCGGCCCAATGAAAATGTTGTCAAACGACCGGTGCTTTCCGGAGGACGCGGGTATTCAATCACGGGACACCATGAAATAATGATTCCGCTGCTTGCAGCAGCCATCCACGAGGCGGCGGTATCATAGCAGTATACATTCACATATTAACCCGGTAACTTAATATCCTAACACCGTCATGCCGGATTTGATCCGGCATCCAGTTATCTCTGGATTCCTGCCTTCGCAGGAATGACAACATAGGGGTATTTAATTGCCGTGTTAATACCAACGGATAATTTTTTATAAAACGCAATTTTGATGATTTCGTAAAAAGTAGCTGGATGGCTAAGTTAAAAGTTCCATATACAAGGCGTAGTGGTTTTTCAGGATTGAAATAATACATGTAGTATAT
>JAOZOL010000571.1 GCA_029933295.1 Desulfobacterales bacterium
CCCATCAGGCACCCCACAAAGGGTCGATGCTCCGCCCCCTCAACAGTCTGATCCTTCACACCGAAAAGTGCGGGGCAGAAATCAAAACAGCGACAGCGGCAACGCTCGATAACCTCGATAGGTTTGATCACTACATTGTTGCTACCGGTTCACGGCAGAAATCACCAGAAATAAAAGGGCTGGAAACACAAAACACCATGACCAGCCTCGAATTCTTTGAAAAAACCAAACAGGTCAATGGGAAGCGGATATTGATTATCGGGGCAGGGATGGTTGGAATTGAAGCAGCTGAGGTTCTGGCCGATCAGGGTTACGATGTCGTCATTACCAAACGGACTGACACCATTGCCAATGACATGGAGATGATTACTAAAAAATTGATGCTTAAACGGCTGGAACAGAAGGACAACCTGCTGATTTCACCCAACACCACCCTGACAGAATTTGCTGCCGACACAGTGAAATATCAAAAAGAAGGGGCTGCCGGCGAATGGCAACCGTTTGATACGGTGATTATTGCTTCGGGAATGGAGCCGGAAAACGACCTCTATCAACAACTGCAAGCAGCAGGAAAATCGGTAGCAGTTGTCGGCGATGCCGAGACCCCGGAGGATATCTATGCCGCAACGCAAAAAGGATATCTTGCTGCGGTGGAACTTGGCTAATTTCGGAATTTTTAACCCACATCAGCAGTAAAAATGGGACAGCTCCAGCTCTGGGGCTGTCCCAAACTGTTGCGAAAAGATACCTGTAGCAGAGCAATAATTGTGGTAATTGTGATCAGTCTCTTGGGACATGTAGGCTAATAGGAAAAATAGCCTGGAAATTAGTGAAATCCTTGTCTGTGGTCAAAATAGATATTTTACGTCGTGATGATATTGCACAGATAAGAAAATCAGTATTGGACCCCTGGATTCCTTTATTCCTTGCCGCATTGAAATACTCAGCTGCCAGCTCATAATCCTTTGCTTCCAACTCAATATCTTCAAAAGGCTCAAGGTGCAATTTTAATGTGTCAAATTGCTGCTTTGATTTTATTCCACTTAAAAGTTCCTGTCTGATGGGGCCAATCATTTGCACCCTAATTTCTTCGATTAAACTTTTCAGTTCCTCAATATACGGATTATTTTCAACCGTATTCCGTCTGAGGGCAAGTGACCAGACACAGGTATCGACAATGACTTTCATTCTACAGCTCGTTGCTGCTTGTAGTCATACCCCTCGTCAAAGCTCAGCGTATGGAAAATATTGAAAATTTCCGCCTGTTTTCTACGTTGGATATATTCATGCAACGCTTCAGTAACAACACCTTTTTTGGTTCGATGTTTTCCAATTTTTTTTGCTTCTTCAATAAGTGCATCATCAAGTGCCAGATTCGTCGCCATAATTTTGCCTCCCACTATCTACACACTATTCTACAATAAATAATGTGTAGCGTAAAGCGACTACTCCACATAAAATCTGAGGAATATCCCTAATTTTAGT
>JAOZOL010000572.1 GCA_029933295.1 Desulfobacterales bacterium
GATTTGTATTTTTAGATGAAGTGCCGGACAGGTGGGGGATTACCGGAATTGCGGCTGTTTGTGTGGGCAGTTATGTTTTAAACATTGATATAAAGCGCCGATCACTGTTGGCACCGTTTCGGGCGGTGTTTAAGGAAATCGGATCATGGCTGATGCTTGTCGTTGCGTTTGTTTTCAGTTTTTCCGCGATCATCGGAAAGCTGGCCATTCTTCATTCATCCGTGATGTTTTTCCAGATGTCATTTTTTACCACATTGAACCTTTTGGTTATTATCATTTTTTTAATTTTTAGAAAAATCAAACTGAAAACATTCACACAAATGCCGGTAAAAGGAGCATGTGCAGGAATATTATTGTATTTTCATATCATGCTTCATGGTTTTGCCATTTCAATGACAAAAGCTGTGTATATGATGTCGGTGAAAAGGCTCAGTATTTTATTCGGCGTCATATATGGCGGTTTGGTGTTTAAGGAAGAAAATTTCTTAATGCGGTTTTCCGGAGCGGTTTTGATGTTTGTCGGCGCCGGCGTGATATTGCTGATGGCTTCGTAAAAATCTTTAATCGGGTGTCTCAGGAATTTGCGAGCGCCTTCATATTCGATTCACCAATGTCTGCCCATAACGAACCAATTAACGTTGACCGGTTTTACACGCCGCGTCGCTATCGCTCTGTTCTGTGTAAAACCGTCAAGTTATTTAAAACGTTGGGCACCTATAGTCACTCTTGACATTAATCACGTCGTGCGTTACTATATAAATATGATAAGGTCTTTTAAATGTAAATACACAGAAACACTCTCAAAAGGTCGATGTGTCAAGCGGTTTGTAAATATTTCAAATATTGCACGACGTAAACTGCGACAACTTGAAATCGCTAATCGGCTTGAGGATTTAAGAGTTCCGCCTGGAAATCGTCTTGAAATACTCAAAGGTGATCGTTCAGGTCAACACAGCATTCGTATCAATGAACAATGGCGTGTTTGTTTTCATTGGACGGTTGCCGGTGCAGAAGATGTGGAAATAGTTGATTATCACTGAGGAGGATTTATTATGAACAAACTTAAGCCTATCACTCCTGGTGAGATTCTCTTGGAAGAGTTTCTCAAACCTATGGGGCTTAGTCAGTATCGTTTAGCCAAGGAAATTGGTGTTCCAGCTCAACGTATTAGTAGGATTATTGCAGGAAAACGTTCAATTACGGCTGATACAGATTTAAGATTTTGTCGTTTTTTTGGTTTGTCAAATGGCTACTGGCTACGTGCTCAAGTGGCATATGATACTGAAATTGCAGAACGTACCTTGAATAATGTAATCATGAGAATTAAACCTTGGTCTGGGCTTGTTGCCCAACAATAAAATCAAGGGGACGCAAAAAGCCGCGCCCTTTATTTAAACGTGTGTGCCAGGCATGGCGCGTAAAAGAAACCGAAGAAGAAATCGAAGAAGAAACCGGTGTTCGATCGGCGATCGGGGCTGCACTCT
>JAOZOL010000166.1:0-4125 GCA_029933295.1 Desulfobacterales bacterium
GCGGGTGAAATACTGCCTGAAATCAATCAGCGGATTGATGAAATTTTAAAATCATGACTGTTTTTTTATGGTTTGCACCATTTGACAATGTTTACCGGATAACCGATTGACGAAAGCATACAAAGGGATTTCGCAAGATCAGTGATTCCGGACCGGCGTCCGGCGGAGCCATCAACTCCGAGCGCGTATGCATTGTGTTCTTTTAATATGGATTTAATAAGACCGGTGAGCACTGTTTTCGGGCCCACCTCAACAAAAGTTTGAATGCCTGATTCATGCATGTTTTGAATTTCCGTGATAAAATTTACCGGCAAAAGAATGTGTTCGCCAAGAATTTTTTTTGCTGATTCAGAATCGTCCGGATAGGGGGTTCCGGTGGTATTTGAAAATACAGGTATGGCTGATTGCAAAAAATCGGTGGAATCAACTGCTTGCTGAAACGGTTTAGCCGCATCTTTGACCAGCCGGCTGTGGAAAGCGGCAGCCACCGGTAAAATGGTTGCCCTGATTTTATTTTCCTTGCAAATTGTTTTCATTTGATTGATGGCATCTGTTGGTCCGGAAAGCACGCCCTGATGCGGACTGTTTCGGTTGGCCAGGATAACATCAAGATTGATTGTTCTTAACAGCTCATCGATTTTTTCAAGGGGCGCTCTTACGGCAAGCATGCCCCCCTTGTCTTTGGTCCCGCCTGCTTGCGCCATATATTTTCCCCGAGCCACAGACAAAGACAGAAAGTCAGATTCAGTAAATCTGCCGGAAGCATATAACGCGGAAAGTTCGCCATAGCTGTGTCCGCAGGCGGCATCCGGGATAATATTAAATCGTTGTAAAATTTTTAACATCAACAGGCTTGTGGTGCCTATGGCAGGTTGGGCTATATCTGTAGATCTTAAGGCTTCATCAAACGTGATTTTTTCGTTTTCTTTTCCGGTTGGCTCGGGAAAGATAAAATCCGTGAGGTTGCGGTCTGAATTGAAAATTTTGTCGGCAAGACCAAGTGTAAGACGTGCTTCCGGGAAACATTTGATCAGATCATGCCCCATGCCGACATACTGGCTCCCCTGACCGGGAAAAACAAACGCGAGTTTTCCCAGAGATTTATTTTCACCATAATAAATATTTTTAACATTCCAGGTTGTATCGTTGTTTTTTTTTAGATTTTCGATTGCAATATCACACATTGCACCCGGATCATCCGATGATTCGATAATAGTTAATAACCGGCAACGGGATGTTGAAAAAAAAGATTCTCTGGAATCTGCTGAAATTTTTGTTAGCTCAGCCGGTGATAATGATGCCGACAATTTCTCTTTTAAATCGATCAGCTTTGTTAACAGGGTGTGTTTATCAGAAGCTGACACGGCAATAATTTCAGGTGCCGGATCCCAGTTTGTTTTAGAATGGTTTTCAATTAAATAATACATTATTTTAAATTGTTATACTTTATATATAATATGTTAGTTTAAATTTTATCCTGAAGCAATGATTTGATTTTTTCAAATGAAAGCGGCTTGAACTTGCCGATCTGCGGCGGGAGCACAAGGCCGGTGTTTATTAACCATTGGCGTCGAATGGCGACGCAGGCGCCAAACAGAAGATTTAAGGAAACTGTTTGAAATAAACGCTTTTCAGGCTTTTCTAAAAATGATCCCTTTGTCCATTCGTTAAACGCACCCATTGCCGGGCCGCACCAGACCTGAAAGTCTTTTTTTCGTGGTAATTCACCGCTGATCGCCCACTTTGCCGATTTTCCAAGATATGATCTGAAGACCATTCCCATTTTACGCTTGGGGTCATTTTCAGCCAATTTAAGCTGTGCGGGATCAAAGGTTTTAAAAAATTGCCGGGTTGACGCCCATTCGGTTTCAAATGAATTACAAAGTATTTTTTCTTCGATCTCCTTTTTTTCCTTTTCCGGAATTTGATCAAAACTTTCATAGTTACGATATGTTTCATAGAGTCTGGCAGCCCGTTGTGGAAACAGGGTGCCTTTTTTTAAAACCTGAACTTTAATGCCTCTTTCAAACATGTTGGCGGAGGGCGCCATGGCAACATCGGTTTGGGCGGCTTTAGATAGCATTTCTTTTGCCGAAGCAGATGTGCCGGATTCAACGCAGGACTGGTTTATTGAGCCGCTTAAAACATAATCAGCACCCATGGAAAATGCGGCGCAAACCGAAGGTGGGGTGGCGATGCCTCCGCCAAGTCCGATGCACGGCATGGTCGGATAGTTGAATTTTTCAAAAAGATCATTCCGCAAATCCAGCATGGCAGGCAGAAGGGATATGGCAGCACGGTTATCCGTATGCCCGCCTGAGTCTGCCTCGGCAGTAAGGTCATCCGCTATCGGAATATGTTTTGCCAAGCCTGCTTCATATTCTGTGATCAATCCCTGTTCAACTAATTTTTTAACCAGTTTTTCAGGCGCGGGTGATAGAAACTGTCTGGCGATTTCAATACGCGATGTTTTTGCAATGATTTTATTAGGGCAGATGATGGTGCCGGCCGCATTCTGATGGATGCCGGTAATCCGGTAGTAGAGCAGGGGAAGGGTGAGTTTTAAGTATCCTGCCGCACTGATAAGCCTTATATTGTGCTTTAAGTATAAATTAACGGTTGAAAATTCAAGATCAACAGAATTTGAATAGATTAAATTAAGACCAAACGGCATGTCGGCGGCTTCTGATTTAAGACGAACAACCGCTTTTTCAAGTTCTTCCATGGAAAGGCCGGCCGCACCGAAAAAACCGATCATGCCCAGCTTGGCTGCTGCTTTCACCAATTCCACGGATGCAATGCCATGTGCCATGGCGCCTGCAACGTATGCATACTGCAATCCGTACCGTTTTTTAAAATCCGGATTGCCAAGCTCTATGGGATGAAGGGGAGGGGCGTATGCCTGTAATTGAAAGTTATTCGTGCCCGCCGGCCTGTTGGTTCCAGTATTAAATTCGCTCTGATGACAGACTCCTGGCGTTCCGTTGACATCCACAATGTAAACCGGTTGGGTAATATTGAGTATCGCCTGATGAATTGCCGTTGGTTGAGTTTCAGGAAACGGACCGCTATAGTTAAAGTTAAGATTTATATTTTTCATAAAAAATATTGTTATTATAGAATAAATTAAAAATTCAAGGGTCGTTTAATGGGTTGCGACGCAATGGCGTTAACTTAAGGACATTGATCTCTTTAATAGAGAATGTCGAATATAGAACAAGGAATTTCGAACCGCAGAAGTAAAAAAATACTTCGAAATTCGATATTCCATGTTCGACATTCTGCGGTTTTTTTTGAAAAAAATTTGTAAGTTAATGACATTGGGTTACGATGCCTTCGCCTGATCGATAAAATTCTGTATCATCTCAAAATAATGTTTTCCGGCCACCATGAGTATTGTATTGTGGTCCGCCCCTTTAATCACATGAATTTTTTTTAAAGATGCCGGTGAATTTTTAAACAGATCCTTCCCGTGACTGACGGGAATAACCTGGTCAAATTCGCCGTGGATAATGATCGTTGGGCCTGAATATTTTTTAATTTTTTGTAAATTTGAAATAATATGTTCATCTTTAAGGTTCAATAGTTGTGTATTTACGCCAATGCGCTGCAACAAAGCAATGGTGTGCGCAAATCCGCTTTCAATAATTAATCCTTTTATTTTATCCGGATAATTGCTTGCCAGTTCAATGGCTGAGGCACTACCTAAAGACCGTCCCATAATCCATAAAGGCCCGCTGCGGTTTTCAGTTTTCAGCCATTTGCAAATGCTTGTCAACGCATGGTGAGAATCCTGAATCATTGAAGCAACACCGGGACTGCCTTCGCTTCTTCCGTAACCTCTATAGTCGACGATGATAAAATTCATGCCATAGCGCATAAATACCGCGCCGATTTCATCATAATCTTCGGCAATTTCGCCGTTACCGTGAAAAAAAAGGATATGCGGTTTGTCAGGATCGGTCAGATACATCCGGCTTCCGATTAAAGTGCCGTCTTCGGCAATGATATCAAAATTTTTGGCATAATCAGGAAGGCTTCTGCCTGTCTCTTTTCTGGGATGAAAAAGAAAGTTTAATATTTCCGGCCGGTCAAGTAAAAATAAGTCTGATTTTTTTTCCATAT
>JAOZOL010000166.1:4225-5828 GCA_029933295.1 Desulfobacterales bacterium
ATAACCGTAAACGGTTGCCGAAAAAGTTTGATATTTGTCCTTGATATTTGTTTGGGGTTTCGATAGATAAACCAATAACTCAATTTATATCATGTCTTTATTAATATTTCCACCATAATGCAAAAACAGGTATATTGATATGCAGGTCAGAATTATCAAAACAAATAAATCCAATCAAGGATTTACCCTTATTGAATTAATGGTTGTGATCGTAATCTTAAGTATTTTAGCGGTATGGGTGGCACCTAAGATAATGGGGCGGCCGGAACAGGCCAAACAGGTCAAAGCCAAGGTTGATATTGGCGGATTTGAAACCGCTTTAAAATTATATAAACTCGACAGCGGCATGTATCCTTCCACGGAACAGGGCCTGGAAGCCCTGGCTGAACAACCGTCCGCCGGCAGACTGCCGAAGAACTGGCGTCCTGGGGGATATATTGAGAAGGGCAAAATTCCGAAAGATCCCTGGGGGAATGACTATGTATATCTGAGTCCGGGGCTGCATGGCGATTATGATATTATTTCATACGGTGCTGATGGTGAACCTGGCGGAGAAAATTACGATAAAGATATTAACAGCTGGGAAGATTGATTGATTTTGCCAGAATTTAAATTTTTTGGGTTTCATAGATTATATTTTATTGGCGCCTTCTAAAAGAATATATTTCAATAAAAATCAAGCATTTACTCTCATAGAGCTCATTGTTGTTATCGCTCTGATCAGTATTGTGCTTGCCTTTGCCATTCCGCGTTTGGACAACTCCTTTTTTTCCAATAATAAACGGAAATTATCAAGCTGGATTCTTTTAAACGTCAAATCATTAAAAGAAAAGGCCGTTAGAGAGCAGACAAAAAATATTCTGGTAGTTGACATTGATAATAATCAGATGTGGGTTTCCAGCGAGACGGTTTCCGGCGAGCCTGTGTCCGATGAATCCGGGAATTCGCCCGAGGCAGTACGAGATGCCCCCGGGAAAAATGAATACAAGCTTCCGGATGGATTTCGTTTGATGGACGTGGAATTTCTCAATGACGAAAAAATGACGTCCGGTATTGCAGAAATTCATTTTTATCCTCAGGGATATTCGGATAAGGCGTTGATACATATTGAAGACAGAGATGAGAATCGGTATTCATATCTCATTGAACCGTTTTTACTGCATGTCAAAATCGAAAACCAATACATTGAATTTTAAGACTTTGCATAAAAAGCGAACGCCATTAAACCAGGGTTTTTCTTTGCTTGAGGTGATGGTGGCGTTATCCATTATTGCCATTGTTCTTGTCAGCATCATGCGCTTACAGGGGCAGACGATTTCCATGAATGAAACTATACGTTTTTATACGATTGCACCGCTTTTGGCGCAATCTAAAATGTCGGAGATCAGCGAAGATCCCCTTGCCGATATATCTGATTCAGGAGATTTCGGGACGGATTTTCCGGGATATACATGGGAAGCACAAATTTCGGATTTAAATATTGAAGTTGCTGAAAGCTCTGAAATAAAATTAAAAAAAGTTGATGTCAAAGTTAAATTAAATAATGAGCTTAAATTTTCCCTCCGAGAGTATATGAATACTGACTCCGGGTCCGATAATGAAT
>JAOZOL010000573.1 GCA_029933295.1 Desulfobacterales bacterium
CAAATAGCTTGCGATCAGCCATGTATATTTATAAACAATTGCTTGTATTGTTGTACCCTTTTTACAAATAATTTGAAAGAGAATGATATTCGAATGACAAAAGTCAAAACAGTACCAGGAGAGTGGGGAGAGTTAAAGCCCTCGGAACCACTTTCAGACACCCTGATTGATAAAAAGGCCAAAGACCTTTTATCCCGGATGAGTCTTGGAGAAAAAATCCATCAGATGTCAGGGGACCTCCCCCTTGTTCGGGGTACCATCGAGATGCTTGTCGCCTATAACAAGCGCCCCTACCCGGCAGGTGAAAACATCCGGCTCGGCATACCCGGCATCCGGTTTACAGACGGACCCCGGGGGGTTGTGATGTATTGCTCGACCTGCTTTCCGGTCTCCATGGCAAGGGGCGCGACCTGGGATACGGAGCTTGAAGAACGGGTCGGGGATGCCATCGGCGTAGAGGCGCGGTCCCAGGGGGCCAATTTTTTCGCCGGTGTCTGCATCAACCTGCTCAGGCACCCGGCGTGGGGAAGGGCCCAGGAGACCTATGGGGAAGACCCCTTTCACCTGGGAGAAATGGGGGCCGCCCTTGTCCGGGGGATACAGCGTCACATGATGGCCTGCATCAAACACTTTGCGGCAAACAGCATGGAAAATGCGCGGTTTAAGGTGGATGTAAAAATAAACGAACGGACCCTTCGAGAGGTCTATCTGCCGCATTTTAAAAGATGTATTGATGAAGGCGCAGCATCCGTGATGAGCGCCTACAACAGGGTGAACGGTGAACACTGCGGTCATAACCGCCATCTGCTATACGATATTTTAAAAAAGGAATGGGGGTTTGAGGGGTTTGTCATCTCCGATTTTCTTTTGGGTATTCGCAATACCGTTGCCGCCGTTGAGGCCGGCATGGACATCGAGATGCCGGTTACCCTGCATTTCGGGAAAAAGCTCAAAAAACAGGTCCAAAAGGGCCGCATCAGGGAATCACTGATAGACGATGCTGTATTGCGAATTTTAAGGCAGAAAATCCGGTTTGCCCGGACCGGCAAACCGGACCGTTACGGCAAACAGGCGGTTGTATGTGAAGCACACAAAAACCTGGCCCGGGAGGTTGCACAAAAATCGATTGTTCTTCTGAAAAACGAAACGGTTGACAAGGAATCATCCCCTCTTCTTCCCATTGATGCTGAAAAGATTAAAAGGATTGCGGTTATCGGCAGGCTCGCCGCCACGGGCAACATAGGAGACAGCGGCAGCAGCATGGTGCGCCCCCCTTACGTGGTGACACCCCTTGAGGGGATAAAGGCGGCCCTTTTGCCTGATACCAAAATCACCTTTCATGACGGTGAGAATATCCAATCTGCTGCCAGGCAGGCCGGCGCCGCTGATCTGGCCATTGTCCTTGCCGGTTACACCCATAAGGACGAAGGCGAATATATTCCCATCCCGCCAAAAGGCGGCGACCGTGGATTTCTTACCTTAA
>JAOZOL010000167.1 GCA_029933295.1 Desulfobacterales bacterium
AATTAAAAGGATAATTTGAGAATAGCTTATGCAGTCTGGAAGAGGGGTTTGTTGTGCCATGGCACATATTGTGTCAAGCATATTGTGCCATGAGGTGTTTGCAGCTGATTTAACGAGTTTTGATATCTTTGATCAGGTTGTACTCTTTAATCTTTCGGTATAGGGTGCGCCGGCTGATGCCGAGCAGATGAGCGGCGAGCGTTTTATTCCACCTAGCCTCTTCCAAAGCCGATAATATGGTTTGAGGCGTATCAGCAGCGTCAGCTGCTCCGAAGGATGTTTCCGGCCGGGAAAGGTCGGCAAAATCAGCGGGCAGATCGTCAACTGTAATACTGGAATCTTTGCAGAGAATGCAGATATGTTCCAGGGTGTTTTTTAATTCCCTGATGTTGCCCGGCCACGAATATGCCATAAATTGTTTCAGCACATCTTCATAAACATTGACGATCTCCTTGTTCAGTTTATCATTGAAATATCTCAAGAAATGATGCAACAATAAGGGAATGTCTTCCTTCCGGTCACGCAGTGGGGGAAGGCTTAATTCGACTACTCGCAAACGGTAATAAAGGTCTTTCCGGAATTCTCCTTGCTTGACCTTTGCCAAAAGATCCTGATTGGTTGCGGCCAGGACCCGGGCCTTCATAACATTTGTCATGGTGTCACCCACTTGCTCAAATTCCCTTTCCTGGAGAACTCGCAAAAGACGTTTTTGAAAATATGGCGATATGTCCCCAATTTCATCAAGGAAAATAGTTCCTTCCCCAGCCTTTTGAAACCTTCCTACCTTATCTCTATCCGCTCCGGTAAAAGCGCCCTTGACGTGTCCAAAGAGTTCACTTTCAAGAATAGTCTCCGACAGAGCCGAACAGTTGACCTTGACAAAGGGTTTGTCCTTGCGCTTTCCTCCATAATGAAGCGCCTCCGCCACAAGCTCCTTGCCGGTTCCACTCTCGCCGGTGATCAGAACCGTTGACGGTACATCCGTTAAATCTTCAATCAGAGCATAAATCTCCTGCATCTTCTCATTTTTGCCGACAAGGTTTTGAAAACGGTAGCGTTTTTCGATGTCCCGTTCCAGATTCGCCAGGGCTTGCTGACTTTTTTTGAGTTCTTTGGTACGTTGTTCGATCAGCTCTTCAAGGTGATCGCGGTATTCAGTCAGCTCTTTTTCTGCTTTTTTACGTTGCTCAATTTCTGAGCTCAGGTTTATATTTATGGCTTTGATCTCTTTAGTCTTGGCTTCCATCTCCTTGTATAGTTTAGCATTCTCCAGTGATACGGCAATTTGTGAACCTAACAACCTGATGACTTCCGAACGCTCACCTGAGAAAGCGCCTGGCAGGATACTGTTTTCAATGTACAAGATACCGATGAATTCTGATTTATACAGAAGCGGCCCGCATAGAATTGATTTGGGCTTATGTTTTAGGAGATACATATCGTTTACAAAAATATTGTCTTGTCCAGGGTTGTTCAACACGACATATTCATGGGTTCTGTCAACGTAATTGATAATGCCCTGCGGGATATTTCCGGCCTCTTCCACGGGCCGGGAATGTAATACCTGGACATCATCCCGTCCGATGGAACCCTCCGCCTCAATCAGCAGCCGGCCATGCGATTTTAGGATAAGCACCCCTCTTTCGGCCCCGGCATTCTCAATGATAATCCGGATAAGCCTGGTCAGCAGTCGGGGCATAACAATCTCGCTTGAAATGGCCCTCGTGATTTTCATGATTGTGACCAGATCAAAGCGTTGCACTGGACTCATAACAGTTATGTCAGGGGATGGTTGGGGTTCCACAGGACTGGTTTTAGCATCAGAATCTATCCTGTCAAATAACTCAGAATACCGTGTATCAAGATCCTCCACCTTGGCCACGGCCCCCCATCGGTTATAGCAGTAACGGGCATCTGTCATATATTTTCCGGCAAGTTTATCTTCTCCTTTCTCCAGATAAAACCTTGAGGCTAATTCATTTGCCAAGGCCTCCTCGTTGATATATTCATGTTTCCGGGCAAGCCTGACGGCCTGATCGTAAAACTTTTTCGCCTTTGCATCATTACCGAAAATACGGCAGCGCTCGGCTTCCACCAGGTAGAACTTGTGGAGAAAATTCATGGGAGCATGATCAGCCCATTTTTTCATTTTCTTCTGATTTACAGCTATTTTTTTCAAAATTTGTTTTTGCCTGGACTTCTGGACATCAGGAAAAATTGCCAGCTTTGTGAGGGAATCATAAAAATAGAAGATAGGAACGTGTGGCCTGCCCTTCACACCGTCGATGTATGTTTTTGATACAATTACATTTTCCAACGCATCATGGAATCTGTAAAACAGATAGTTCAAAATGGTTTTATGCAGATAGACAATAAAAATAGCGGCATTGTCATTAGCGGTCATATGAATCGGCAGCATGACCTCTTCGTTGTAGCACTCGCCGATCAGGCTGTAAGGTTTTTCCGCCTTCCCCATCAAGTTTAAGACTACCTGTCTGATTACTGATTGATAGTTTAAGGCAGTCTTCTGCTTGAGCCGGTTGATGCTGTTCCAAAAAGAAGCCGCTTCTCGTTCAAGTACAGCCAGTTCCTGGCTGGCAAAATAGGAATGCCGGGAGTGACAGCTTAGAGAAATAGCGGCAAACTCCAGATCTCCGGTTTCCAGGCCACATTGATAGGCCTCCAGTAAAGGCTGCAGGGTTTCTCGAAGATGCTTTTTCCAGTGGGTTATAAAGGAGTTAACTGAAACCAGTGTTTTTGCCTTAAACCCTTTCGCCGCGGGATCTTCAAGCAGGTCCAAAGCCAACTTGCCGAATTTATAACCGGACTTGGTGTCACCTATAACTCCGCAGAGGATGAGACCGTAACCGGCAAAAGCAAAGGTAACAACCGGTGAAGCACCATATTTGAGGGCCAGATTGATTGACTTGAAAACAAATAAAGGAAACAGTTTCGGCGCAGAGTAATGGGCCGGCAGAACCGAGCTTACGATTATGCGCAAAACCGCCTGCATGTTCGGATCGGTCATCTGCGCAAGGCTTCCCAGATCCTCCACATTTTTTCCGGCCAGAGCGAACTTCGTCTTCATAAAAGCCAGTATGATACTCAGTTTGCCGGGATGCTCAGGAAAATTTACACCCAGAAGTTTCATCGCTGTCAGCGCTGTTTTTACTGCTTCCAGCATTTTATTCTGGGCATAAAAAGCCTGGATTTTAATCTCGTAGGCCTTCACTTTATCCAGAAGAGTTTGGGCCTGATCAAACACAACCTGGAGCAGTTGCTCCATTTTATCAAAATCGGTACACAAATACGCCGCTGCTGCTGTTTCTACGTGCAGTTCCAATGCCAGCTCATAATGAGTCTGCCAAAAAGTTCCTTTCCGGCCTTTTTCATTTAAGCTATGAGAAGGCTGAGATGTAAGCAGTTTTATACCCATTTTCAAATATTTGAACGCATGTTCATAGGCGGCTGCGGCCTTGGCTTTTTTGCCGGCAACCAGATTAAGCCGAGCCAATTCATATCTTTCTTCATCCTGGTAGATAAGCTCGACGCCATGGTTGAATTGATTTGTGATATCAAAGATTTTATGTTCCAGATTGTCCGGCGGGGTCTCTTTAAGCAGCTGCCGGCCCATCTCTAGGTGAACAGATGGCCTTTCGTTTTCAGGAATAAGAGAATAAACCGCCTGCTGTATCCGGTCATGGGAAAACCGGTATTCAACCTTCAGCCCGCCCGCCGGTTCCGGCAGATCAAATTCTATAGACTTGTATGCATCTCCGATAGGTAGGATAAATCCTTGAGTCAGGGCTCCGTGCAGTGCTATGGCTGTTTCTCTTTGGGATTTTTTGCAGGCAAGAGAAAGTGTCTTAAGCTCAAACCGGTTACCTATACACGCTGCCAGTTTAAGCACCTGTTGGAGGTCTCCCATAAGATTCTGAATCTTGTTCGCAACTAATTCAACGACATTGTCAGTAATATTCAACGCATGAATCCGGGACGTAGACCATTTCCATTCAAGTTGTTCATGATCAAACTCAATCAGGTTTTCTTTGTAAATGGTCTTAAGAAATTCGCTGACAAAAAAAGGATTACCATTGGTTTTGGAAAAGACAAGCTCTGCCAGAGAAAGAGACTTTTTCGGGCCACAATTGAGGGTGTCTGCAACAAGCTGGTTGACCTGTGGCAAAGCCAGCGGCATCAGCGAAATATGATTGATAATTCTTCCGGCTTTTTGCATGTTGTCTAAAATCTGCTTCAGCGGATGGGTTTTGTTTATTTCATTATCTCGATATGCCCCGATAAAGAAAAACCCCCGGCTCTCCGCATCCGTTATCATATGTTTGACCAGCCTTAATGAATCTCCATCAGCATACTGCAAGTCGTCCAGAAATAGCACCAGCGGGTGCTGCGGCTCTATAAAAACTTGAATAAAATTCTGAAATGTCAGGTAAAATCGATTTTGCGTTTCCGCCGGAGGTAGTGCCGCTACCGGTTGTTGTGAACCGATAATCAGTTCAAGTTCTGGAATCACATCAATTATCAGCTGACCGTTGTTTCCCAAAGCGTGCAAGAGTTTTTTACGCCAGCTATCGAGTTTTACTTCACTTTCGGTTAAAAACTGCCTGATCAATTCCTGAAAGGCATGAATCAGCCCGCTGTAAGGAATATTTCGCTGAAACTGATCATATTTACCGGATATAAAGTGGCCGCGATGCTGTATGGTTTGGCCATACATCTCCTGCACAAGAGCGGTCTTGCCGATGCCTGAATAGCCGGATACCAGTATTAACTCATTTTCACCGGCGATCACATGATCAAACGCGGCTTTTAATGTATTAATCTCATGATTCCGGCCATACAGTTTTCGCGGAATTTGAAACCTGTCGGAGACATCTTTATGAGCAAGGGAAAAACTTGCAATTTTGCCATGAAGGTCCAACTGATTAAGGCATTCTTCCAGATCTGCCTTAATTCCCAAGGCACTTTGATATCTATCTTCAGCACTCTTTTCTAATAATTTCATCACTATATCTGAAACGGCCCCGGGTATTTTCGGGTTAACTTCATTAAGCGCTTCCGGCCTTTTAGCCATATGACAGTGAATCAGTTCCATCGGATCCTTGCTGATGAAGGGAGGCCGGCAAAGCAATAATTCATAATAGGTGGCACCCAGAGAGTAGAAGTCTGCACGATAATCTATGGCCCGATTCATTCTTCCGGTCTGCTCAGGTGAAATATAGGCCAGATTGCTCTCGCTCACCTTGGGATTTTTAAGCAAAAGGGACTCTTGAGGCATCGCCGTAGAGATGCCAAAATCTATGATTTGTACCTGACCCGTTTCCGGGTTAAAAATAATGTTTGAGGGATTTATATTTTTGTGAGTGATGTGGTGAGCGTGAATTTCATCAAGGTTTTTTACAATCTTAATGGCAATGGCGAGAAATTCGAACAGCGAAAGTTTCCTGTCGGTAATGAATCTATCCAGTGATTTAGCGCCGATATCCTCAAAAATAATAAAAATTGTATTTTCATATCTTTCCAGGCCGAAAGGTTTGACAACACCATTCAGATTCAGTGAGCGAGTCGCTTCATATTCCTGTCTGAATCTTACAATCTCTTCAGGGGTCGGATAGTCTTCTTTGAGGATTTTCAGGATAACACGGTGATGATTCCGGTGGAGAGCACGAAAAACTAAGGTATTATCGCTTTCATAGATTTTTTCATGAATTTCGTAATCAGGAATAGCAAACATGATTTATTATCTCATCTTGCCTTACTCTAATCATCACTAAATTCTGATTGGCCGATCTATTCTATTATGAA
>JAOZOL010000168.1 GCA_029933295.1 Desulfobacterales bacterium
TCATCCCAAGATTGTTTGTCAATACAAAATTAGCCACATTGTGGTATATATTATTTGATCGAATCAAGATATGCTTGATATACGCTAAGATGGGAAGATGAAAAAAGAACAAAAAAAACTTTCTGAATCGTATTATTCACTTTTAAATATGAAACGGTTGTATCAAGGGCAATCCTGCATGCTTTTTCAACAGGATATCCGTATATACCACAACTGATTGCAGGAAATGCAATAGACGTAACATGATATTCATCCGCAAGTGCCAGGCTTTTTTTATAGCAGTCGGATAATAACCGGCTGTCATCCGGCTTCCCGGTGTAAACCGGTCCGACAGTATGAATGACGTAAGCCGCCTGCAAATTATACCCCTTTGTTATTTTTGCCTCACCGGTTTGGCACCCGTTCAAGGTTCTGCATTCTTCAAGCAATTGCGGTCCGGCTGCCCGGTGTATGGCCCCATCCACCCCTCCTCCTCCCAAAAGTGTTTTATTCGCGGCATTGACAATTGCATCTACTTTAAGCCGGGTGATGTCACCCTGGATCGGTTTCATTTTTTGAATTATCAGATTGTTCATAATCCCCTCCCCGTTTGTCAAACATTG
Source organism: Desulfobacterales bacterium (assembly GCA_029933295.1). Classification (GTDB taxonomy): domain Bacteria; phylum Desulfobacterota; class Desulfobacteria; order Desulfobacterales; family Desulfosalsimonadaceae; genus JAOZOL01. Next base: position 603 of record JAOZOL010000168.1, read on the forward strand.
ATTATTAACAATTAACAATTGATCCTCATGAGAGGTTGAGAGTCCAAAGTTCTCTCGTCATGCCGGGCTTGATCCGGCATCCAGGTCGTATATCATTTTGAAAATACACTGGATTCCGGCCTTCGCCGGAATGACGCAGTCAATTTTTCACTTGTAATAATTTCAACCCTTTAAAGGAACTTTTGACTGGCCGGATGAAAGGTTTGGGACTTTTAAGTTGCCCTTGTTCCCAACCCATCCAGACGGTCCAGCAGATCGGATACCTGAATGGTGGCGATACCGGATGAGGTGTCGGATATGGCATAGGGGATAACCAGCACACCATTGTGAATGATGGCGCCACAGGTATATACGACATTTGGCACATAACCTTCACGCTCGTATTCATTGGGGACGATAAGCGGTTCCTCCAGTTCGCCGATAATTCTGGTTGGATCATTTAAATCCAGCAGTATGGCACCGATGCAATATTCTCTCATGGCGCCGACCCCGTGAGTCAGGAGCAACCACCCTTTTTCGGTTTCCATGGGCGAGCTGCAGCTTCCGATTTGCACAAACTCCCATGGGAATCGAGGTGTTTTCAGCAGTTGCATTTGATCCCAGAAATGGAGATGATCGGAAGTCATGATAAACAGATTTTCGCCGTCCTGGCGCGAAATCATCATGTATTTGCCATTGATTTTACGCGGGAATAACGCCATCCCTTTGTCTTTAACAGCCTTTCCGTAAATACTCAATATCTTGAACTTTAAAAAATCGCGGGTTTCCAGCAGCACGGGCAGAATATTCTGGCCGTTGTAAGCGGTGTAGGTCGCATAATAACGGACATCACCATCATCATCTGTAAACCGTACAAATCGGGCGTCTTCAATACCCTTTATCTCATTCTGACCGGTCGGAAAAATTACCCGTTCGGAGAGCAGGGTTTCGGACCGGTAACATTTTACAAAATTAGACCTGGCGATCCAGTAAATCCGATCAATTGCCTCCATTTCCGCCTTGGAAGCATCCTGATCGAGTAAAACCTCCTGGATACTTTTTTTTAAATCATCAAATTGAAATTTCTCGGACAGTTTATCAAATATATTATTTACAACCGGCTTGCGCCTTAAAACATCCTCTAAGATCATTAAAAAAGCAGATTTTTTATAGGTGGGATTCTCTTCAACAGTAGATGTTTCAACAAACGGGCTGATCGGTTCCATTATAAAGATATTATCTTTATAAAGGACACCACTGCGAAAGGTCAAAGAAGAAATATGCTCTTCTCCGATCGCCCGAAAACTGAGGATCACCCGCATTGCGCCCTCTGGCAGATTATCCTGATCGGGGTGTGGAACAATGGAGGGATTGCAAAAGGCAACCGATTCAATCGAATATTCCTTGGTAAAATGAAAGGCCAGCAACTCCTTACGCTCCGCACTTAAGCTTTCGGGCTTATCGATCAGATTTTCTATTCGCTGGTAGTGCATAGTCAATCGATCATCCAGATTCTTGTGCCGATTGGAAAAATTGCGCCGTACGGATTGCAAAACCTGCCGGCAGGTTTCTTCGGACATGGAGCAGATACGATTAATAACATTTTTTTGGTGGGTTTGATCACCCGATCCAAAAAATCGTATAATGACCCTGGAAGAATCAGGAGCGAATTTTTGTCTTTTCCTTTTTACCTTAAGTGGTTGTATGCTATTCAACTTTAAGTTTTCTCCTTTTTTTCGTTTGTCCGTTTGCTATAATTTCATCTCCTGCGGGTTTGTCGGTATTTAATAAAATTTCATGAGTAATAACTTCCTCCATGTCTATCAACGAAATTAACCATGCCAGGGTCGATTCCGCACCCAAATTTCCATTAACACCATTTGGCTGCAATCCGTCATGACAGCCACCGGTTTTAAAATCAACCACCGGAACCGTCAAATCATTTCTTCCCATGAACCAGTCAATACAGCGGCGGGCTTCCTGCCGCCAGAATTTATCACTGGTTATCCAATATGCGGTGACGCAGGCTTCCAGCAGTGTCATGGCTTCCACCGGCTGCTGATCAAAATGCGCGCGTTCCTTGTTGCGTCGCATCCATCCGTCATTTCCAATAATGGAAATATGCCCGGCTTCGTGGGTTTCCTGCTTTAAAAGCCATTGTAAACTTCGCAACCCGGCATCAAGCATATCCGCATCTGCAAGACTGTGACCGGTTAAAATTAATGCATGCGGCATCACCGCGTTGGAATAGGTTAAAATATCTTCAGGCCAAAGCCAGTCAGTTGAAGCATTTTTGGAAAAAAGTCCATATAATTTTTCGACCAGCAAGTCCCGGGCTTTTTTGATGTCGGCATCACCGCCATAAACTTTAAGGTAGTGGTAAATCCCTATCAATGCAAAAGCCCATGCACGAGGGCTTGTAAATTTATCGAGACAGCCGGCAGCCGGGCTGAACAACTGGCTGCCTACATCACGAATAGACAGGTCGGGAGCAGCCTGAATCGCCACACCCAGTGCCCACATCGCCCTTCCATGACTGTCTTCGCTGCCGCTTTCTTCCAGCCATCGCCTGTCATAGGACATAAAATTGCGGAATTTGCCATTTTTTTGATTAAACGCACTTAGGATAAAGGAAAGATATTTTTTAAGGAAGGTTAAAATGTTTTCATCCCCGCGTAATTGATAATAGCGGCATGCAAAAATCAGCGCACGGGCATTATCGTCAAGGCAGTAACCGTGTTCCCGGTTTGGTATTGAAAAAAGTGCATGCTGAAACAGGCCGGTATCATCGGTCATAATGTTCAGATGATGGAGCTTGATTTCAGGCAACGCATACGGCTTCATCGGTTTTAGCTTTATATGATAATCTGATGGGGCCTGCAACCGGCGTTTTATGGCTTGCTGGGCTGTTTTTAAATAATCACGTATCACCTCCCTCCAAACCATGGGCCGCGAATATTCATAAGCCCGTTTGCGCATGGAATCGCGCAATGCCTCTGATGACAAAATCTCATCTGCGGCTTTGGCCAGGGCCACCGGATCTTTAAACGGGACTATAATCCCCCGCTTATCAGCTAGCAGCTCCCGGGCATACCAGTACGGGGTGGAGATTATGGCCTTGCCGAGGCCGAGTGCATAGCTGAGCGTGCCGGACACGATCTGGTCCTGCGATAAATAGGGCGACACATAAATATCTGCGGCGGTAAGAAATTGTATTAATGTTTTTAAATCAAGAAATTCATTAAAAAACAGCACATGTTTTTTAATACCAAGCTGGCGGACCCGTTGCTGGAGGCTGTACCGGTATTCTTCTCCCGAGGTCCTGATGATTTGAGGATGGGTCGCTCCCAGTATGACGCAAACAACATCCGGGTGCTTATCGACAATGGCCGGCATGGCATCAATTATATATTCAAGCCCTTTGCCCGGGCCCAACAGACCGAAGGTAAGTATGACTTTACGATTTTCCACGCCAAACTGATTTTTATAGAAGCTGGGATCTATAAATGGGACATCAGGAATACCATGGGGGATTATCGTAATTTTATTTTCCGGTATGCCATAGACCTTCAGCAATAACTCTTTGGCCTTTTGCGACATCACCAGCAATTGTTCGGAAATTTTACTTATCCTTATCAGAATCGCCTTTTGATCATCATCCGGATCGGCTAAAACCGTATGCAGGGTTGTAATGATCGGCATACGCAAATGTTCAATCAGATAGAAAATATGGGCGCCGTTTTGTCCGCCGTAAATGCCGTATTCGTGTTCCAGGATGGCGATATCCACGTTGTTAATGTTCAAAAAATCAGCCGCCCGCAGATAATCAGCCGGGACTTTATCCCTGATTTCAAATTTAACGCGGTCAGGATACGCATATCCGCCGGGCACATCATTGACGGCCACAACAATAACGTTTTCCGGGCCGGGTTTTGCGTCAACCAACGCATTGGTAAGATCGGTGGTAAATGTGGCAATACCGCATTGCCGGGGAAGATAGTTCCCGATTACCGCTATGGATTTAGCAAATGATTTGTGATGAGTCATGCGCCTCCTTATCTGGAAAAATAAAATAATTATACCGGGTTGCGAGAATTATTCAAACACATTTGAACCAATTCTTCAAGATTTGCCGTGCCTGCACACACAACAGAATCCGCACCCCCCCAGTAAATTTTGACGGTTCCGTCTTCTTCTGCAATCGCACCGCACGTAAAGACCACATTGTTCACATAGCCGGAAACCTCCCACGGGTCCTTCGGCTGAAGAATCCAATCGTCAGCCACGCCCAAAATTTTTTCGGGATGAGCCAGATCGTGGAGGGCAACGCCCAGGCGATACACGCAACCGGCCATGGTCTTAAATACCCCGTGATAAATATGCAGCCAGCCCTTTTCGGTCCGGATGGGGGTTGCGCCGGGACCGATTTTCATCTCATCCCAGTGATAGGCAAGCGGCTTCATCACCAGCCGGGAATCGCCCCAATAAATCAGATCCTTTGAAAAGGAAATCCAGATCGACCAGGGCGAAATTTCGCTATGTGGACGGTCAAGGCGGGCGTAGCGGCCGTCGAATTTATCCGGAAAAATAACAATATTTCGCATGTCCGCCTGGCTGATCAGGGCAATCCGCTCCAGGCGTTTAAAATCATAGGTGCGCGCAAGAATATTGCGGACACCATATCGGGAATATCCGCTGTATGTAAGCAGATAACCTTCGCCCGGCATGGGACAAATTCGTAAATCCTCCACACCGAACTCTTCATACTCCGCAAAGATACCGCTTTCGGCAGGGGTGAGAAAAGGCTGCTTGTGGACTTTAAACTTGTAGCCGTCCTCGCTTTCAGCCAGCCCGATAATAGATCGGCCATTATGCCGGTGAGAACGAAACAGCATGATATAACGTCCCTCATGTTTCACCATTCCTGCATTATGGACGGTGGCCACGGAATAGGGAACATCGTCCGGGGTCAGGATCGGATTTTTTTTATAGCGACTGACGATACTCATGATTTTTCCTCAATAGACGATAGGGTCTTTCCAAGGATTAAGCCGGATTTAAAATTTTATCATATACCTTAAGATAGTTTTCCACCATAATATCCGCTGTGAACCGTTCTTCCACAGTGCGTCGACAGAAACGCCGATCGATCTGATCAAGCCTTTTTATGGCGCTTACCGCCTCATCGATGTTAGAAACCAAAAATCCGTTTTTGCCATTTTTGATTATTTCCGGCATGCT
>JAOZOL010000169.1:0-2360 GCA_029933295.1 Desulfobacterales bacterium
AACGCTGATCAGGTCTTTTACGCACTTTAGCAACGTCTTTTTATTTAGCGGTTTTTCTAAAAAAATATCCGCCCCGAGCTTTAGAATTTTTTCTTTAACTTCCGGCGTACCAAAACCCGATACGGCTATAATTTTAACATTTTTTGTATGCGGGTCTGCTTTTATCTGCCGACAGATGTCAAAACCGTCCATCTCAGGCATGAAAACATCAAGTATTAAAAGTGATGGCAAAAATTTCATGATTTTCAGCCCCGCCTGAAAACCGTTGGACGCCTCATTCGTTTCCCACGACGCCCTTGACAGTACTCGTCGGACAAACTTTCGAAAGGCAGCGTCATCATCAATTATGAGAATCCTGTCCGGCTCTTTGGGTGTGGGCGGGTCCAAAAACCTGAGTTCTTTTTCGATAAAATTTTCGAGGTCATCTTTTTTGATTCGATATTGCCCGGTGGGTGTTTGATAGGCCAACAGTTTACCGGACTTGATCCAGCGCCATAGCGTCGTGCGGTTTATCCCGCATAATTCAGCCGCCTGCGTAATGGTGTATATTTTGCCTGTGATATTCATAAAAAAAATCTCCTGCCGGAAATAGAAGTCAATGTGCAATAAATGAAATAGATGCAACAAATGAAATGTGCCAGACGGGCTATGCTATGTCAAGAATATATTGTTGAAAATTAGGCCCTTGATCATCGTTTCGGCCATTGAATCATCGTATGTAAGGGCGGATCTATGTGTCCGCCCTATTGTCATCATCTCTCATCCGGGCAGACACGCAGGTCTGCCCCTACGGCCCGGCCATCCGACAAGAGGGTAGTCATCATCGTTTTGTGGACGAAGCGATGATCAAGCCCTGAATACCCCTTAATTTTCCTTGATTTTAAAAAGATAATGGTATATCCGTAGAACATAACACGCCCTTTTTATATGCAAAGCATGTTGATAAAAAGGGGATGATTTATAGTAAACGAAATTTAAAAGGAATTTTTATGATTAAAAGATATTCCGAAGATTATCTGCAGCAATGGTATTTAAAAAAGAACCGCAAGCCGCTTGTTATTCGCGGAGCAAGGCAGGTTGGAAAGTCAACACTTGTCAGACAATTTTCAAAAAACCGCGGACATTCTCTTGTGGAAATTAATCTGGAGAAACATTTGAATATGGAGGATGTATTCAAGCGGTTAAATACAGTAGAAATACTTAATGAAATATCATTGATTACCGGAAAGCCACTGAATGCAGAATCAGGTGATATTTTATTTTTAGACGAGATACAAGCGACGCCATCGGCAATACCGGCGCTGCGCTATCTGTATGAAGAAAAACCACAACTGCATGTTATTGCGGCGGGTTCGCTTTTGGAATTTGCCTTAAATGATCATAACTATTCAATGCCGGTTGGACGCATTGAGTATCTTTATTTAGGGCCCATATCATTTTTTGAATATGTTTCCGCCGGAGATTCCGGTCATTTGGTCAGCTATATCCGGAAATATAACCTTGATGATGACTTTTCCCATGAGGCGCATCAACAATTGTGTACCTTATTGCGGGAATATATCATCATCGGCGGAATGCCGGAAGCTGTTTCAGTGTACCTTGATACAGACGACATGACGCAGGCCCTTAGCGTTCATCACTCAATTTTAGATACTTACAGAAATGACTTTAATAAATATGTTGCAAAAACAGCCCTTCAGAGACTTCGTCGGGTATACGCTTATGTACCGACCGCCATCGGTGAAAAGTTTAAATACAGTAATGTAAATCCCGTCTGGCAGGCCCGTGAAATCCGCAGCGCCGTTGACCTTCTTGATAATGCGGGTGTGATATTCAAAGTACATTGCACAAGCGGGGCGGGAATTCCCCTTGATGCCAATGCTGACAATAAGGTTTTTAAACCCTATTTCCTTGATGTGGGACTCATGAACACTGCTTCAGGGATGAAATCATTATCAAGAGATGAATTCTTATCCGTCCGGTTTGTAAATGAAGGTAAAATGGCCGAACAATTTATCGCCCAGCATTTGAGGTTTGAAAAGGAGATGTATATTCGGCCGCAACTGCATTACTGGCTAAGAGAAAAGCGTAAAAGTAACGCTGAAGTTGACTTTCTTATACAGTCCGGCCGTTTTCCAATCCCCGTGGAGGTAAAGGCGGGTAAAAGCGGCAGTTTGAAGTCGCTCCATCTGTTTTGCAAGATGTATAATTTGCGTAATGCCGTGCGGTTTGACCTGAATAAGCCATCTGAGTTAATGTGTAATCACAAAATTTCAACAGGAGACAAAACGGCTGAGGTGGCTTACAAGCTTATCAATTTACCGTTGTACATGGTTGAGGAAGTCCGGCGGATCGTCAGG
>JAOZOL010000169.1:2460-5802 GCA_029933295.1 Desulfobacterales bacterium
GTCATCTGAAAATTCAGGATAGTGTTTTTTAAGGCAGGCGGGGCAAAGGCCGTGACTGAGTTCTGCTTCTGAATTTTCCATAACATATTCTTCCAGCTTTTGCCAGACTTCCCGTTCATCCCGGACTCTGCCGCAGTGCATGCAAATGGGCAGAATTCCCTGGAGGCGTTTGACATCTGATATGGCTTTTTCAAGATCCCTGACTTTGCCGGCAAGTTCAGACTTGAGATTCGCACTGCGCTCACCCACCTTGATGCGTGCGCGAAACTCATCCATATCAAACTTTTTTGCGATAAAATCGTCAGCCCCGGCGTCTAATGCGGTGATGATATTTTTTTGGGAATCTAAGGAGGTGAAGATAATAATATGCAGCAGTTTTCCGTGTTCTAATTTTCGAACCCGGCGGCAGACTTCAATGCCGTCCATTCCCGGCATTAACCAGTCAAGAATAACCAGACGCGGTGTATCGGGTTGCTTAAGCAACTCCCACGCCTTGTTTCCATCAGAGGCAATGACAACATCATACCCCCATTGGGTTAGATATGTTTCAAGGAGACGGCGGATGGTCAACCCGTCATCGGCAATTAATATTTTCATGTTAATTAAATGAAAACTCCTTGTTTTCAAAGAGAGAGCAGCATGCATTCACCACATCAGGATTGTACAGCTTGCCTTTGTTGTCTGATATTTCTTCAAGGGCGACATCAATGCCAAGGCCCGGCCGATAGGGCCGATGGGATGCCATGGCTTCCACAACATCGGCAACGGCAATGATTTTTGCTTCCATGAGGATTTCGTCGCCCGACAACCCCCGGGGATATCCTGATCCATCTTCCCGTTCATGATGCTGATGGACAATGTCAGCCAGGGGCCATGGGAAATCAATTTCCTTTAAAATGGTGTATCCGGTCAGGGGATGCTCTTTAATAATATTAAATTCAGCATCAGTCAGGCGGGTCGGTTTGCAGAGAATTTCAGCGGGCACGGAAATTTTGCCGATATCGTGAATCACCGCGGCCATTTTCAGGCATTGAATTTTTTCATCGGCAAACAGCATTTTTGACGCGATGGCGGCTGAAAGTTTACCCACCCGATGCTGATGACCCGCGGTATAAGGGTCCCTGGTTTCAACAGCCCGCGACATGGCCTTGATGATGCCGTTAAGGGTTTTTATCAGCTTTTCATTTGCCACGGATAAATCATGGGTCCGGTCGTTGATCACATGCTCGAGGTTTTCAACTTCAAACTGGTTCTGGAGGTCCAGCTTCCGGCGGCGGAGGGCGTTGGAAACGCTGATTAACACCTGTTGCTTTTGAAACGGCTTATAAATATATCCATAGGCGCCCATTTCTATGGTTGATTCGGCAATTTCCCTGTCCCTTTGGCCTGAAATTATCAATGTCGCGGTGTTGGGATGACTTTTTCTGATTTCTTCCAGCAGTTGGACGCCTGATTTTCCCGGCATCATGATGTCGCTGATAATCAGATCAACGTTTTGATTATCAATGAACAGTGCTGCCGCTTCCGCATCTCCGGCCACGGCGCATGAATATCCCCTGGTTTCCAATATCCGTTTCAACAATTTGCGAATGGACGGATCATCATCAACAATCAATATGTCCGTTTTTTCAAGGGTGTTGAAGTCTTGTTTTATTGCCGTGTTGTTCATCGTCTTATCTCCTTTTTTTTGATCGTATTTATACAAACGCCGTCACATCAGTATATTGCGCAATTTCAAATATTTTTCTTTCGCTTAGCTGTTCTTTAAACTGCACATGGACACAACATTCCCCATTCGGGTGAAATTTAACGGAAACAACCCTGGCCAGCCTTTGAAACTCTTTGTTTTCTGTCCCCTTGTTATAGGATGCGGTGATAAGGATGTCGCTTTTGTGAAGGTCGGCAGCATCACCGATTTTCAAATTCGTTGTGTTATAACAAAGCCCGCCCGCTGATATGTCGGCAATCGTCATTCTTGAGATCTCTTTTTGAGGCTTACCCGCTTTATCGATTTTCTGGACATGGCCCCTCAAAGATGTCTCATATCGTTTATGAGCCCTTCTTCCCAGGCCCTTTTGATTGTCAATATGGCAATGCTGTTTTTTGTTTTTACAATAGCTGTATAATTTTGATTCAATGGTTGGATTGTCTGTCAGGATTTTTTGAAAGGCGTCTTTATCCAGATAACTTATTTTCGATTCTTCTGTAGCAACAAGTGTGGTGGTATGGATGGAGAATGAAAAAAATGTTTCAATGCCGGTGATATCGCCTTTTTTTAAAATCGCAAAAGTTACCTTTTTTCGCTTTTCCTTATCAAAATAACTTAATTTCAAGCGACCGGACAAAATAAAATATAACCGGTTATCACAACTGCCCTGCTCAAAGACCGGTTGATTAGATTTCACCACACGATCTTTGAGCGCGAAATAAAAGGCCACGGATTCGCTCGTGGTAAAAATACTGTAAAGATCTTTCCATGGAGTTATTTTTTCAAGATCCATGGCGGCTATTTTTCTCTGTTCTATGATCTCATCTGCTTTGGCAATTTCAGTCAACGCAAGAGGGGCAACTTCAACAAGTTTATCTCTTAATCGGTCTGCTTTACTAAATTCTTTCTCGCATGTATATTTTACGATGCCGGCATAAAGCGCCTTGATTGCAGCTTTTAAACCTTTCACCCGGATGAGCTTCTCAATGGGGCCTTCAGCCGGTGACGAATTGGGCTGTTTTTTTTGATTTGGGGTGTTTTTATGCAATTGAATTATTTTTTGGCGGTTTTCACATTCCACGTCTGATTCTTTGATATAAAATCCGGCCTTATTATTGTGATATTGTTTGTCGCTTTGTGTGCGTTGCGCTACCATTCTTCCTCCATGTTTTTGATAAACAATGATAAATGAGTCAAAAATAATTAATTGCACTTGCTTTGCCTTGTTTAAATGCAATTTACTTGCCAATCTTTGATTTATTCCCAAAATAATTAATTAATGAAATAATAACAATATATTACATAGAAGCACGTTTGCTTTTTAAAGATGGTATTAGCGTTCTTGATACGGCAAACCAGGGAGAATTATATGCTTTTTTAGGGCTAATTATATTAGATATTGATTAAATCAAATGTGTTAAATACAATACGACAAATTGTCGCAATATTGTCAGAATGTCATATTGTCGTAGTAGTGAAATTGAAAATTGAATAGTGAGAATTGAAAATTTAAGGAATTCTATCAATTATATAGAAATTTTTTTTCTCGCAAAGGCACAAAGAAAAAAATAATAGAGAACACAGGGTAACCGCATTTGGAATATAACCCGTGAAAACAGTTTGTTTGCTCCTTG
>JAOZOL010000574.1 GCA_029933295.1 Desulfobacterales bacterium
ATCAGGTCAATAAAGACTTCCCAGCTATGCTGCATGGCTTTCCCGTGGTTTTTAACATAAATCTGCATGATAAACGTTTTATAAATGAGCCAGAGAAGTTGTGTTGTGTCTTCAAGATCAATATTCCGGAACTTTTTTGAGTCAATCCCTTTTTTTAATATGGATTTTACCAGTTCTATGGAGTTGTTATTAATTTTTTCATATGGATCGTTGTCCGGGAAAATTGGAAAAATTTCAGGATCACGGATAAGGAGTTGCCGGAAAGTGTCATTAATGGACAGATATTCCACTGCGTTATAGCACATGGCTTTAAATTGCGTCCGGGTGTCCGCGTCAGGGGGGATGGCGTCCCTGGAATAGGCCTGCCACTGAAGCAGGGCGTGGCTCACAGCCTGTTCATAGAGGTCCTGTTTGCTTTTAAAGTAACGGTAAAAGTTACTGCTGGTCATCTTTAGCTCCCGGGCAATATCTGCAAGGGTGGCTTTTTTGTAACCGTATTCGGCAAATACTTTCAGGGCAATATCATAAATTTCGGTAATATCTTTTTTTTTAATCATAGATCGATTTATTAGTTAATGGTTTATTCATTTATTAACTAATAAATATAATTTGTCAAGGAAAATCCCCTGTGTTTGCTTACAGTCCTGATGGGCCAGGCTGGAGCCCAACGCAGAAATTGGGAAAATTGGCGGTTTTCGTCGGGCACTAAATATCTTTGGCCATTGTTTTACGCAGCTCGGCTTCCCGGTACTGGTTTAAAACCACAAAAATCAAGGTTCCAAAAATAATCAATCCCAGCAGACCCGGGAATCCCAGACCGTACCACACGCCATATGGCTGGTCGGAAAAATAGGCGATACATCCGGAAATCAGGAGTCCGGCACTCATGACCAGAATTGCTGCAAAAAAACCAATAACGAGCTTTTTAAATTTGCCTTTGGAAGCAAACACACCGGCCAGCGGTCCGCCAATGCCTCCGCCAACCACACCCAATAACGTTCCCGGTATCCATGCGAACATGCCCGGGTCAAACCATGGATTAACCATTTTATTCCTCCTTTTTTATCCTTTCATATTCTTTTAATATTTCCTTTGCCACACCCGTTGAAATACGTCCTTCCGCAGCTAATACCTGCAGCTTTGTCCGCAAAGGATTCTGTGTCTTGGAATCGTCTAATATTTTAATTTTCTGGATCAGCCGGTCAAGCCGTATTCGAAGAGTCGGATATGACACATTGTATTGTTTTGCCAGTTCCTTTAATGATCCGGACGCGAGGACAAACCGTTTAATAAATGTTCTGTCTTCTTCGGATAGATCAATAAGCCATTTTTCCATATGATGCCTCACTTTTTCAATATTATTAAACTACATTTTAATAATATTGAAGTCAAGAAAATAAATAAAATTAAAAACAATTTTAATTTTATTGAAGTTTGTTTGGATAGTTTAATAATATCAGGCCGTGTCAGGGAGA
>JAOZOL010000575.1 GCA_029933295.1 Desulfobacterales bacterium
TGTCGGTTGCCGTGGCCGTCAATTCCAGGGTGTCGCCATCGTTGACGGTATCCGGAATGATGATGGTGAACGTTTTTAAGGCGCTGCCCGAGGATGTCGAAACCTGTTGGGCATGGTTGTAAACAAAAGCTCCCGAACCCGAAAGGGCAATCTGGGAAATTCCCACCTCATCGGTTGCCGCGACGATGATGTTGACCTGCTGACCGGGGGATATTTCCAGGGAACCAGTTTGCGTTTCCAAGTTGATAATCTGCGGGGCAATGGCATCAGCTACCGGCAGGATAATCTGGGCGATGGTGCTGCTGTTACCGGCCTTGTCGACTGCCATTGCTTCCATGATTACCGTGTCAGTAGGCAGGGCCGCCGGTGAAACTGTGAACGTAAAGGTGGCGGCTACCGATTGCTGGTATTCTGCAATAGTGCGGGTTTCCGTATAGGTTGTGGAGCCGCTTACCGTAAAAGCCACCGAGGCGATGCCTCCTATATCTTGGGCTGCTACCACGGTTGTGATTTCCTCGCCGGGAACAACGGTGTCACCGGTAGACATGCCGACAAAGCCGATAACCGGGTTGGTGGCATCGAGAACGGTAATTTCCACCGGTACCGCTTCAGTAGACTGATACATGGAGTCAGTGGCCGTTGCTCTGATGACAATGGTTGATCCGGGAATTGCATCAACCGGGACGTAGAAGGCAAAGACATCCGGAGCGGTGCCGGGTGAGGTGTAAGCCACCGCGGTTGGTTCAATGGTGATCGTGCCGAATGCCGGGAATTGGCCGCCAAGTGCCTGGTAGGAAACTGATGTTAGTCCCAGATCGTCTTCGGCGTGGATGACTATTTCCACTCGCTGGCCGGTTTGTGCTGTATTGCCCGTACTGACGGAGATAATGCCGGCACTGGGTGGCTGATCGGCAATGATCATAAACTGTGCTTCCACGGCATCTCCCCGGTTGCCGGAGGTATCGGTGGCGATTGCCGCCACAAAGATCATGTCGCCCGGCTCACCAAAATCAGTTGAAGCCGCAAAATTCATGCTAAAGGGAGCCTGTCTGTCGGTTGCCATCAGGACGCCGTTCAGGTAAAAATCGACGAACGCAGTGTCATACAGATCCCCGAGATCGGCGGTGACCATGCCGGTTCCGCCGGTAACGACTTGGCCGTTGTCTGACAGGGTGAGTGATTGGATGACTGGCGGCGTTCGGTCAGTGGTGGCAAACGCATAATCGAGCCCGGCAGTTTGGATATTGCCAGCCGGGTCAGTAGCCGGCTGTACTGTGACTTGGTAAATGGTGTCGGTGACCAACGGTGCCAATGGTGTAAAAACGACACCGGTATTGCCGATAATCATATCCACCTGGCCGTCAACGACAGTCAATCCGGTGGTAAGAGTGATGGCTGGTTCAGTAAAAGCCGCTGGATCGACTGGTTCCGTATAGATGATGCGGATGACGCTGTCCACCGAGACCCC
>JAOZOL010000576.1 GCA_029933295.1 Desulfobacterales bacterium
GGATATCTGTCCGATTCCTTATGCCGTTGCTTCAGATGGAAAGACAGCGGTTATATATGATGTCATATCCGGCAAAAAGACAGGAGCTACATTAAGCCGTGTCCCCTGCCGCCAGGAGGCGATGGAAATACTGAACACATTGAAACCACATGAAATTTCAGAAAAACAGCGTGAAAAAGAAAAGCTTATTTTCCGATCCTATGACAGTATGAATGTAAACGTTTTCAGGAAAATAAAAAAATAATGAAATAATTTCAAATAGTCTTGGGTGGTTAGGCCATGGCTGGGGTTTCAGGGAAAAAGTTGCAAAAGTATCAGATAAAAGCTATATTAAATTTGTTATAAAAAAGACAAAACAACCGGCACGGCTGATCAGGAGGATTTGATGGAAAATAATGACAGATCAAAACGGGAAGCCTTGATAGATCAATATGTTAATAATAAAGATATAGAAGGCGCATGCAAGCTGCTTTTTGATTTAGTTGTTGAATATGCAAAGGAAAAGGATTTTGAAAAAGCTGAAGCGCTTCATGAAAAATTTTATGATGTGGATCCCATGGCTTTAACGGAAATTGTTCGTTCCGGTGAAATCATAGAGCAGGAAAAAAGTCAGAGTCTGGATCAGGAGCATCTGGATATTTGGACCGGGTTGTACGACAGTCTGTCCACCACCGAGGGGAATGCTCTTTATTATTCAATGAAATCAAAAAAATTTGAACCCGGCGATCCGATTCAGAAACAAGGGAAACAGAATAACAGGTTATATTTTATTAATAAAGGCGAGGTGAAAGCGATTTTTCAGCAGGGCGACAAGGAGATCTTTATCAATACCATTGGCCCTGGCAATATTATCGGTCAACATTCTTTTTTTTCCGCAACGGTTTGTACACTTTCCATGATCGCGTTAAACAATGTGGAAGTTACATATCTGGAGACCGGTGTATTGAAAGAGTGGAAGAAAAATGTTCCTGCGTTGGAATCAAAATTGTATGATTATTGCATGAAGAATGATCTTACAAAAAAAGAACTGGAAAATAAGGATATTAATCGCCGCGTGGATAAACGGGTGGAGCTTGCCGGAAAGTTGAAATTTCAGATCCTGGATAAATCCGAAAGCCCTATGGGAAAAGGGTATAGCGGAGAGATTTCAGATATTTCAGCCGGTGGGCTGTCCTTTATCATAAAAAGCTCAAGAAAAGAATCATTGCAGATGTTGCTTGGTCGACGATTAAAGGTCAGTTTTAAACTACCGTTGCAAAATCAAAAATACAGAAAGGTCGATCAAACCATGCAGGTGATAGCGGTTCAACCCCAAGTCTTTGATGATTATTCAGTCCACTTGAAATTTGATTTCAAATGGGCGCAAAAGATGATCCTTGATATAGATCCATCTAAACTTATTTTAAAACTTGAGGAACCGGATCAGGAATAGGGGAACTTCCAGTTCTCTGAACCGCAACATCTTTTT
>JAOZOL010000577.1 GCA_029933295.1 Desulfobacterales bacterium
GAGGGCAGATAACCAATGAATGTGGTTGAAATCATGTAGAGGATGAAAAAAGTTATGGCGATGAGAACCCGCGGGGAGAAGAGCGGTGCCGCTGTTGCGTCGGAGAGCGGTTGGGGCTTGAAGGTTTCAGCCAGCAGCATGAAAAAACTGAGAATGCCCAGGATAATGGTGATCAGATTGGGCATGAATGACGGATTGTGAGCCGCCTCCAGTCCCCCCTTTTCGACTGCCGCTGGAGTGATGTAGAAAAAAAGCAGCAGGGAAAAGATACACATGATCAGGCTGGCTATCTGGTTTCGGGAGTATGTTTTCATTAGCTGCAACCCATGGCAGAAAAAAGCCGAAACGGCTGTGACGGCCGTTTCGGCTTTTTGTTTTTTTAATATTTCTTTAAACCAATTTTTTCCAGAACCTCACCGTAAAAAGCTTGCTGCTTTTGCAGGATTTTTTCCAGGCTTTCACCGTCAAGGTAGGCGGGTTTCTCGCCCAGTTTGCTGAAAAGAGCCCGGAACGATTTATCGTCCATTACTTTTTTAAAGCCATCATGCAGCGCTGCCTTAACTTCCGGCTGCAGCCCCTTGGGAACAAAAAAGGCCCGGGTGGAACTGTCGGAAAAGTCAATGCCTTTTTCCTTCAGGGTTGGAATGTCGGGAAGTTCCGGCAGCCGCTCCTCGGAAAATACCGCTAAAGCCCGCATTTTCCCACTTTCGACGTAGGGCAGGCATTCCGAGGGAATGGCTCCAAAACAGGCCGCGTGACCACCCAGGATGGCGGCGGTTGCCTTGGCGCAGCCTTTGAAGGGAATGTGGCTCAGTTTGATGCCGGCTTTCATGGCGAAACCTTCCATGGCAATATGGGTAGAGGTCCCCGGTCCGGAGCTGGCGTATTTGATTGCTCCCGGGTTTTTCCTGGCGTAGGCGATGAAGTCATCCAGGGTTTTCCATGGCTGCTGGCTGCCGGCCACCAGAATTCTCGGAGAATCACTGACCCGCATTAAAGGTTCCAAGTCGCCGAATGAGTAAGGCGTTTTGGTCATGTAGGGTTTAATGACGATCACCGCCGGTACAGCGAAAAGAAGGGTGTAGCCGTCAGGGCGGGATTTGGCTACAAAGGCGGCGCCGACGGCTCCGCCACCCCCGGACTTGTTGGCCACCACCACTGGTTGTCCCAGGTACTGCCCGGCTACGGAAGTGATGGCGCGGGCCTGCAGGTCAGTGCCGCCGCCGGCGGAATAGGGGACGACAATGGTTATAGGCTTACTGGGGAAATTACCAGCGATGACGGTGCCGCATAGCATTATCATTACCATTAAAGTTGTGCCCAGAGTTGTCCTCAGGATGTTTTTTAACAAATCCATACTTTTTCCTCCTTTGCTGTAGGTTGTTATTTCATGGAAGTGGTTAATCCCTTATCGGTTTTTACCCGCATGCGGTTGTTTTTAAAAAGCCGCTATTCTTCCCGGACCA
>JAOZOL010000578.1 GCA_029933295.1 Desulfobacterales bacterium
ATAATTGTCAACATGTTGTGGACATAAGCTACCGTAATTTAGATTGAATTGCTATGAATAGCGAATAGACGAAAAGAAAAACCCTGAAATATCCTTTCGGATATTTCAGGGTTTTAAATTTTATGGTGCCGAAGGCCGGATTTGAACCGGCACGGGCGTAACCCACTACCCCCTCAAGATAGCGTGTCTACCAAATTCCACCACTTCGGCACAATGTTATTAACCCGGTATAGATTCTCTGCCTTCGCAGGAATGACAACATCAAGGTATTTAATTGCCGGATTAATAGTCGGGATATTTGATGCGTATCGGTTATTCTGATGGCGGTGTCGGTTCAGGCGTCGGATTCGTCGGTGTTTCAGCCTGGGTCTGAACCGGCGGAGGTGTTGCGGGAGTTTCAGCCGGCTGTGTCTGCTGTTTTATCGGTTTAATATCCGATACAACAGACTTTCCTTCTCCACTTTCTGATATATACGCCAGCGTAAGTGATGTGACCATAAATATGATCGCTGCCGCAGTTGTCAATTTTCCGAGAAATGTCGCAGCACCCGTATTACCGAAAAGCGTTTGGCTGCTAGCACCACCAAAGACAGCGCCCATATCGGCGCCTTTGCCGGTTTGCAAAAGTACGATCAGAATCAGCGCGATACAAACAACAACATGTATAATTACGATTAATGTAGTCATAGTTTTTTTTATTGTTAAAAAGTTAAAAATTAATAATTTTGCTAAATGAATCCGGTTGCAGACTGGCCCCGCCAACAAGCGCTCCGTCTACGTCGGCTAAAGCCATCAGTTCGGATACATTGTCCGGTTTGACGCTACCTCCATACAGGATTCGAACGGCTTTTGCAAGCATGTTCCCGAATTTTTTTTCAATCAGACCCCTTAAATACGAATGAACCTCCTGAACCTGATCAGGGGTTGCTGTTTTACCGGTACCAATGGCCCAGACCGGTTCATATGCAAGCACAAGCGGACTGTGTTCATCCAAAGTTAGCCCTTCTAACCCATTTTCAATCTGTTTGTCAAGCACTGAAAATGTTTTTTCCTCATTTCGCTCGCCTTCGGTTTCCCCGACACAGACAATCGGAAGTAAACCGGATTTGATCGCGGCGAAAATTTTTTTATTTACCGTATCATTTGTTTCTCCAAAATATTGCCGTCGTTCAGAGTGACCTATAATCACGTACTGACAGCCTGCGGACACCAGCATGGGGCCGGAAATTTCACCCGTAAACGCGCCTTCTTTTTCCCAATATATATTCTGAGCGCCCAGGGCAATTTTTGAATTTGCGATTATATTAGAAACCTGCGCCAGTGAAGTAAATGTCGGGGCGATCATGATATCCGTGGTTTCAACATCGCTGACCAGTTCAAGCAGTTTTTCGGCAGTTTCAACAGCTTCATTACCGGTTTTATACATTTTCCAGTTTCCCGCGATTAACGGGGTACGGTCTGTCAT
>JAOZOL010000170.1 GCA_029933295.1 Desulfobacterales bacterium
TAATAGCTGACCATAGAATATTTTGAGCTGTTTTAACATAAATTAAAAAAGACGGTTTTGTAAAAAGTCGGCTGTGAGCGAAATTGAGCGAACAGCTTCGATTTTTTACGGGTCCGTCAAAAAAATATAATATATTCTTGAAGGTTGAATTGTAGCTGTGAAGCTCCGCAAAACGTTTCAAAACCTGTCTAAGGAAAAGCAGGAACGCATTACCCGGATTGCTGTTGAAGAATTCGGCAATAAAGGATTTGAAGGCGCCAGCATCAACGCTATGGTTGAGCGTTTAAAAATTGCCAAAGGTTCCATTTTTCAATATTTCGGGGATAAAAAAGGTCTTTTTTTATTTGTATTTAACCGATGCGTTGAAATGGTCAAGGAATATTTGAGAACCGTCAGGGATCAATCCATTGACGAAGACCTGCCCACTCGCTTGAATAAGACACTTTCTGCCGGCATTCAATTCATAAAAAAACACCCATTGTTATACCGGCTTTACATAAAGGTGCTGTTTGAATCCAAAGCCCCTTTCAGAGATGAAATGCTGCTATCTCTTCGTCAAAACAGTATTGAATATCTTAAATCGCTTCTTGACAATGCTTATGCAAAAGGCGAGCTCAAAAAAAATATTAATATCGACAAAGCGGCATTTGTTTTAGATGCTGTTATGGACAGGTTTTTGCAGGCACATACCATCAAACATCTGGACGCAGAATTGGGGATTTATGATTCCAATTCAGAAAATACAGATTTATGGATTCATGAAATAGTCGAAATAATCTGCCGGGGAGTGGGTAAAACCTGTAAAGAGACTACTATCGGGCCTGTATCGTCCTTATCTTCCAATCGTCAATATGTTTTAGTCACAGCTTCAATCGATGATGAGCTGTCCGGATTGGCAAAAAAATTAAAAAATCCGGCAAAATCACGTATGGGTCAAAGAACCTTGATATCAGGATCGATTAATAACATTGATGTAAAATTACTGACCACGGGCCCCGGCATTGTCAATGCATCCCAGGCAATAACCGCTTGTATTGAGTCTGACCCGCCGGCAATGATTATTCAGACCGGATGCGCCGGCGCTTTCCACCAATCGGGATTAAATATCGGTGATATCGGAATTGCCACAAAAGAGATAGATATTCATTCAGGACTTGAACCTTTATCCGAGGTACAATTTCCGGACGCCCTGCCCTTTGCGCTCATTAAAAAAAAATCTGTTGAATACAAGGGACATTATCCTGTTTGCGCAAATTTGGTAAATACTGCCGGACAGATATTAAAATCCGCCTTTGACGACTTAAAATTTCAAGTCAAAGAAGGGCCCTTTATTACGGTTTCAACCGTCACCACATCAAACAAAAGGGCTGATGCTTTATTTACTCGATTTAATCCCTGCATGGAACAGATGGAAGGGGCCGGTGCCGCTCATATTGCTCTTTATTATGATATCCCTTTTTTGGAAATCCGGTCAGCCGGCAACATGGTCGGAAAGCGTGATATTAAATCATGGAACCTGCCCCTTGCATTTAAAAATGCCTGCAAGGCGGTTTATTTTTTTATTCAATCGATTGATCTCAAGATGTTATAAATAACGATACTAAATAACACCCTGACTGCTTATAGATTTTTATGGAAAAAAAATTAACATTGGCCTATTCCACCTGCCCCAATGATACGTATATATTCTATGCGTTAGCCCATAATAAAATTGATATGGGCGATCTGTCGTTTAATATCAAATTAAACGATGTGGAGCATCTGAATCAGGAAGCAAAAAAAGGGATGGTTGATATTTCAAAACTTTCATTTGCCGCCATCGGGCATTTGATGGAAACATATGGACTGCTTCGAAGCGGCGCGGCTTTGGGACGTGGCTGCGGGCCGATGGTAGTGGCAAAAAAAGGAATCGATTTGTCGCTACTCGATAACCGAAAAATTGCAATTCCCGGATTATGGACAACAGCATATTTGCTCTTAGGGCTATTTATGAATAAACGTCCTGACGCTGTTCCCATGAGGTTTGATAAAATAATACCGGCGGTTTCTGCCGGAAAATTTGATTTTGGTGTCATTATCCATGAAGGGCGATTTACATATGAAAATTATGGCCTGGATTGTCTTTTGGATTTAGGGCAGTGGTGGGAGTCTGTTACCTCTCTTCCCATACCCCTGGGCGGAATTGCGATGCGCCGGGATTTGCCCCTTGATGTCATATGTAAAACAGAATCAATCATACGAAAAAGCATTCAGTTTGCCCATGCCAACCCGTCAGCTTCAAAAAAATATATCAAAACACATGCCCTTGAATTATCAGATGAGGTGATCCTCCAACACATCGATCTTTATGTAAACGAATTTTCAATTAACATCGGTGAAAAGGGAACAACCGCCATAGAGACTCTGTTTGCAAAAGCAAGAGCCAGGGGGATCATGCCAAACAGCGGTAAGCCATTATTTGCCTGTTCCGGCAAATAACTGTTTTATAAAAGAAGAATAGTCAATGGTGTAAGGAACTCATCAAGGGCTTTCTGATTTTTAAGGGTGTGTTTGCTTTTCTGAACACCATATTGCAACTCCGCATGCGTTATTGTCAAAAGAAATATCAGGCGGTTGTTTGATTATTTTTAAAGCATAAAGGCCCTTGAAAAATTCTTTTAAACAAGAAAATTCCTGTTCGCCAAAGCTGTAATTCATGCTGTTAAAATATGTTTCGCACAACTCATCATCAATGCCAAGCTTCAGGGCTGATAAACGGGAAATCATAGAAATATTACGCAGCCCGTTTTGTTTTGATTTATTTAACATTTTCTTCACAAACGATATGGTCTCAGGATATTTTTGCGCAAAAGACTTTCTCACGGCCCAGAGTCCAAATACAAACGGCAGGCCGGTCATGTTATTCCACATTTCACATAAATCCCACACATGGGTAAAGTGATTTTGCCATTTATGTTTCAATGCTGCGTCACCTATGACCAGCCCTGCTTCTGCAAATCCGGCAAGGTCTTCGGGTGATTTTATTTTTCCGATCTGAAATACCGGGTGAATATTGTTTAAGAAAAATAACAATTTTAAGAGATCAACGGCTGTTGCCGATTCATCTGTAAGTAAAATCACTTTTCCATCAAGTTCCTCAAAGCGATGGCCGCTGACCAGAAGAACACTCATGACCCTGCCATAGCATGAAATGGACAGATCCGGTAAAATAAGCCACTGATCGGAGTTTCTGGCAAATGCCGATGTGGAAACAGAACTGATATCCAGTTCATTGTTTGAAAGCATATGGTTTAAAACAGCGGGCGGCTGGCTGATCACCTGAATACCCTCGGGCATTGGTTCATGGTCAAACTGATAATAAACAGGGTCCACATTAATGTAACTGATCCGCCCGATTTTTATTTTATTATGCTTATTATTCATTCTAATAAATACTTCTAATTTTTCCGGAAAAATCTCCGGCAACAACGGATTCCCGAATGCTGTTCGCATTGTCGGCATTAACAGGCAGATAAATCATTTTTGCCATTCTTCCCGGAGTCAACCGGCCAAACTGATCTTTAAATCCCAGCGCAGCCGCACCATTGATGGTTGCCATGGCGATCACATCCTTTGCTGAAATGCCGGAAAAAGACTGCGACAAAAATTTCATTTCGTCAAACAGGCTCAACGAATCATTGCTTGCCAGGCTGTCGGTGCCCAGGCATAATTTCAGCCCTGACTTCAACATCAACGGAACATCCGGAAGCTGTTTATGAAGAAGCATGTTGCTTCTCGGGCACAGACAAACATTGACTTTTTTTTCAGATAATATTTGAAAATCTTGTTTTTTTGCAAAAACCAGATGGACCGCCAGCGTTTTATCATCTAAAAGACCCAGTTGGTCGGCATATTTCACCGGACCGGCACCTGTTAATTTAATTGCCGACGTATCAATTTTTCTTTGATCTAAAAAATCCGCCCAGGCGCCTTTTCCTGAGGTTAAAAATTCAACTTCATCGATCGATTCCGCCAGATGAAGACTAAACGGCAGGCAATATGGGGTGGTGACAGATTTTAATTTGACCAGCAAATCAGAAGAGGTGGTATGGGGGGCGTGTCCGGCAAGAGATATTGTCTTATCTGATTTTATTTTTTCACAATCAAATGATAAATTAAAATCAGCGCCCAGGTATTCCCTGAATCTTACACCAGAGACATTGGATTCCAAAAATGGCTGCCGGCTTAATTCCAGACCGGCGATATCGCCGACAACTATTGATCCGGAATCCACCATATCTTTAATGCCGGCAAAAAAACCGGCCAAAAGATTTTTCTCGCTGCATTGATTTTTTTTTTCAATTAAAGATTGTACCCAGGCAATAAACCCGGAGTTGGTATTGGTTAAATTTTTTAAAGCAGATAATTCAAGGTGGGTATGCGCATTTACCAGACACGGCATCAGAACTCCGGGTCCATGATCGATCATCTGTTCGCTGGAACTGCCTCCCCTCCCCTGCCCCACATCAACGATTTTTCCGGATTCAACTTTAACAAATCCGTCACGCATTATATGCCAAGGGTCAATGAGCACCCACCCTGCCTTATGGGTTATTGTGGGCGGGTTAACATTGTTTTGATTTTTATGATTCAACGGCATTATAAAAGCAATCCCGTTGCACAGCCTTATAACCAGCATCCTCGATCAAACGGACAATTTCGGATTTCGGCAACCGAAACTTAACACCTGCGGCGGCAACCACATTTTCTTCAATCATGGTACTGCCGAAATCATTGGCCCCAAATGCCAGTGCAAGCTGGGCGATTTTATCCCCCTGGGTCACCCAGGAAGCCTGAATGTTTGGAATATTATCAAGGACCAGCCGTGAAATCGCAAGGACTCGTAAGTAATAAACCGCACTTGCCGGTTTTACATCAATAAGTGTATTTTTCGGCTGAAAAGTCCATGGAATAAATGCCGTAAAACCGTTTGTCTCGTCCTGAAGTTTACGCAATTTTAACAGGTGCTCAATAATATGGGTTTTGTTTTCAATATGCCCGTACATCATTGTGGCGGTTGTTTTCAAACACAGGTAATGAGCGGTCTTCATCACTTTAAGCCATGTATCAGCCGAACATTTGTTAGGTGAAATTTTTTGACGGATTTCATCAACCAGAATTTCGGCCCCGCCGCCGGGTATGGAATCAAGTCCGGCTTCTATGAATTTTTGAAGCACTTTTTGAATGGATAAGGATGTTTTTCGGGCGATGTATGCGATTTCAGGGGGTGAAAAGCCATGAATATGAATGTTGGCATGGCTTTTAATATCGGCCAGCAGATCCAGGTAATAATTTAAGTCCAGTCCCGGATTCAACCCACCCTGGAGGAGTATCTGGGTGCCGCCAAGTTCTAAGGTTTCATCAATTTTACTTTTTAAAACAGATCGGTCGATAATATATCCGTCCTTATGCCCTGGTGGCCGATAAAACGCACAGAACTTGCATCCGGACACACATACATTGGTATAATTAATATTTCGATCAGATACGAATGTAACAATGGGCTCCGGGTGAAGATTCCGGCGTCGTCTGCCGGCAAGATCGGCAAGAAGCAGTAAATCCGCATTCTCAAGCAAATAAAGCGCCTCATCTGCATTCAAGCGTTTGCTATTTAGAAGCTTGTCTTTGATATGGTCAATATCAGTCATAAATTAAAAATAAGGTGTTTAGGTTGAAGACTGAAGGTCGAGGG
>JAOZOL010000171.1 GCA_029933295.1 Desulfobacterales bacterium
GGTATTAACTTAGCCATCTGGATACTTTTCCTGAAAAAAAATCTTTACAAAGACAAATCAGCAGAGTATAAACCTTTTTCTTGTATATAAATTAAGGAGAATATCATGTCAAAAAAATGTGAAATATGCGGAAAAACACCATTGGTCGGTAATAATGTCAGCCATGCCCATAATTTAAATAAGCGTCGTTTTAATCCGAATCTTCAGCGGGTGCGTGCGGTGCATAACGGTCGGACAAAAAAGATTATGGCATGCACAAGATGCATTCGGTCCGGGCTGGTGAAGAAACCTGCATAGGAAATTATGCCCGTTTAATTTTCTGGATTCCATCAACTTTTTTAAGTTTTGCAATCACGTCATCCAAATGGTCAATGTCTTTTACTGAAATTGTGAAAAAGCCGTTGACCATTTTATTTTTTTCGCTTTCTAAATTAACATCCACTATATTTGCCTCCATCTGGCTGAGAACCGATGAGATTTCCGCCAGCAATCCGACCTTGTCGTAAGCGCGGAGACTTAATTTCACATGGAAGGTTCCAGCTACATCTGTTTTCCATTGCACCTGGACTTGTCTTTCCGGGTTCATTTTTAGCGCATTGATACATCCCCGGCGATGAACCGTAATCCCGGCGCCGTGAGTAATGTATCCGGTGATGGAATCTCCTGGAATCGGCTGGCAGCATTGCCCGAATCTAATCAGGATATCTTCAAGGCCGTCAACAATCACCCCGTCGGTACCCTTTTTTTTACGCTCTTTTCTCCGGGGGAGAAGTTTATTAAACAGGGTGTCTTCTTTTTTCGGTTTAATATCCGGTGCAAGTTTTCCGATTATCTGCAGGGGAGTTATTTTTCCATAGCCGATATTGGCGATCAGATCATCAACGGTTTTAAAATTAAAATCAGATGCCGCTTTTTCCATTTCCGGTGTATTGTTGAGCTCATTAAAATTTAATTTGTGTTTGCGAAATGCTTTTTCGCACATTTCCCGCCCCAGGGTGATGCTGCGTTGTGTCTCCTGTTTTTTGATCCATTGACGAATTCGTGATCGTGCCTTGCCGGTCTTTACATAATTGAGCCAGTCCAGGCTCGGGTGGTGTCCTTTTGTGGTTGTAATTCCAACAATGTCACCAGTCTGAAGTTTATATTGCAGGGGGACCAGACGGCCGTTTATTTTGGCTCCGGTGCATTGATGGCCGACCTCCGTGTGAATCAGATAGGCGAAATCAAGGGGGGTTGATCCCTTTGGCAGATTTTTCACTTCACCCGTGGGCGTAAAGATATAAACATCTTTGGGAAACAGATCAATGCGGACATTTTCCAAAAATTCGTCCGGATCACCGTAATTTTCCTGATGTTCCACCAGGTTCCGAAGCCATGCAAAGGTGTTTTTTGTTTCATTATCAAGGGTTTTGCCTTCTTTATAGCTCCAGTGAGCTGCAATCCCGGAGTTGGCGACGTCATCCATTTCACGGGTTCGGATTTGAATTTCCATGCGTTCTCCATAAGGGCCGACCACGGTGGTATGGAGGGACTTGTATCCGTTGGGTTTTGGAAATCCGATATAATCCTTGAATTTTTTTGGCACCGGCTTATAAGTGGCATGGATAAGCCCTAAAGCTTCATAGCATTGGGGAATGGTGTCGACGATAATCCGAAAGGCGATAATATCAAAGACCTGATCAAATTCAAGGTGCTGGGAGACCATTTTCTGGTGGATACTGTAAAATTGTTTAAAGCGACCCTGGACCGTTCCTGGAATCCCTGCATCCTTTATTATAACATTGATAGCGGCTTTGACCTCTTTGACATAATCTTCCTGGGCTGTTTGCGTTTTGCTGACCAGATCCTTGATCTTTTCATATTCTTCAGGATTGGTATAAAAAAAAGCAATATCTTCAAGCTCTTTTTTTATCCAGTAAATTCCAAGCCTGGCGGCAATCGGGGAATAGATATCAAGGGTTTCTCTGGCAATGGCTTTTTTCTTTTCTTCTGTTTTATGAAATTGGAGGGTGCGGATATTATGAAGGCGGTCGGCGAGCTTGATTAATATCACGCGGATATCGTCGGCCATTGCCAGAACCATTTTTCGGATATTTTCCGCCTGACGCGCTTTTGCGGTGTTAAAAGACAGGCTGCTGATTTTTGTGACACCTGCAATTATTTTCGCGGCATCCTTGCCGAACAGGCGTTGGATTTCTTCAATGGTGGCGTGTGTGTCCTCAACCACGTCATGCAGCAGGCCGCATGCTATGCTGATTGCGTCAAGCCGCATGTCGGAAAGGATGGACGCCACCTCAAGGGGATGGGAAAGATACGGTTCACCGCTTAACCGGCGTTGACCATCATGCACTTTGGCTGAATAAATATAGGCACGGTCCACGATGCCGACATCCGCATCCGGATAATAGTCGTAAATTTTATCAAGTATGTCGGTGATTCGGATCATTCAATTTAATAGGCTTTGGCGAAAACAACCCTTTTATTACTCTCTTTCCCGCACTCAATGCATTTCCCGGCCTCGTTTTCCTGGTTATACGGGATGCATCGTATGGTCACGTTCAATCGTTCCTTTATGCGTTTTTCACAAATAGCATCACCGCACCAGTGGGACATGGCAAATCCGCCATGAATTTCCGGGCGTTCATTGTTTTTTGGTGTAAAAAACGCATTAAATATTTCAAGTTCGTCAATGTTGCGGGTATACTTATTTTTATATGCCAGCGCTTTTTGAAACAATGTGTTCTGGATTTCATCTAAGATATCACAAATTTCATTTACAAACACATCTTTTTGTATGGCTGCTTTATCCCGGTGGTCCTTATCCCGGCGGCCAACAAATACGGAATCAGACTCAATATCCTTGGGCCCGATTTCAACCCGCAGCGGAATTCCCTTTTTAATCCAGTCCCAGTTGCGGGTGCCGCCGATATTACGGTCATCAATTTCCACCCGGATCGGACGGTCGTAATACGTCTTTTCCCGTAACCGGGACGCCAGCCGGGAAGTATAATCCATGACAGTGGTTTTATCTTTGTCTTTTCTGATAATAGGCAGAAGAACCACATGGGATGATGCCACCCGCGGCGGCAGGATAATGCCGTTGTCATCACTGTGGGTCATGACCAGCCCCCCGATGAGTCTTGTGGAAACCCCCCAGGAAGTGGTCCAGCCGTATTCTTCTGTTTCCTTATCCGACTGGAATCTGATGTCTGAAGCCTTGGCGAAATTTTGTCCCAGAAAATGAGACGTGCCGGCCTGGAGGGCTTTTCTGTCCTGCATCATGGCCTCAATGCAGGTGGTTGTCTCAGCGCCGGGGAATCTTTCCGATTCTGTCTTTTCTCCGGTAATCACCGGTATGGCCAGATATTCCTGGGCCATTTTCTGATACACGTCCAGCATCATTTTAGTCCGCGCAACGGCTTCTTCTTTTGTGGCATGGACGGTGTGCCCTTCCTGCCATAAAAATTCGCTGGTTCTTAAAAATATCCGGGTACGCATTTCCCATCGAACCACATTGGCCCATTGATTGATCAATACGGGCAGATCCCTGTAACTGTTGATCCATTTGGAAAACGAATCTCCTATGATGGTTTCTGATGTGGGTCTGACAATTAAAGGTTCGGTCAGTTTCCCGGCAGGCACCAGAGTGCCGTTTTCCCCTTTTTCCAGTTTGTGGTGGGTTACCACCGCGCATTCCTTGGCAAATCCTTCCACATGTTCGGCTTCTTTTTCAAGAAAACTGATGGGGATGAACAACGGGAAATAGGCGTTTTTGACGCCGGTTTCCTTGAACATGTCATCTAATACACGCACAATATTTTCCCACAGGGAATATCCCCAGGGCTTGATGACCATGCAACCCCTGACCGGGGAGATTTCCGCCATGTCCGATGCCTTTATCACTTCCTGGTACCACTCCGGATAATTTTTTTCCCGGGTCGGTTCAATTGCAGTTTTAGCTTGTTTTCCCATTTATTCCCTCAATCTAATTTTATTTTTTATCTTCAAATTCGTCCACTGCCTTGAGCAGTTCGGAAACCAGTTGTTCCTGGGGAAATTTTTTGACAACCTGTCCTTTTTTAAACAAGATCCCGGTGCCGTCTCCGCCGGCGATTCCGACATCGGCTTCTTTTGCTTCTCCAGGGCCGTTAACCACACACCCCATGATGGCAATTTTGATCGGTTTTGTTTTTGTCAAAAGTTTTTTTTCAATGGTTTCGGCAATTTCAAACAAATTGATATTACACCTGCCGCAGGTGGGGCAGGAGATGATTTCCACACCCCGCTGCCGGATACCTAAAGCTTTTAAAATTTCAAACCCCACCCGGACTTCTTCTGTCGGATCACGGGTGAGTGATACCCGCAGGGTGTCTCCGATTCCTTCGGAAAGCAGCATGCCGATCCCGACGGCGGATTTGACGATTCCGGAGAAAAGGCCGCCCGCTTCCGTGATTCCCACATGAAGGGGAAAATCAGTTTTTGCGGATAGCTGCCGGTAGGCATCAATGCTCTGGGGGACATTGGCTGATTTTATCGCCAGCTTAATATTGGAAAAATTAAAGGATGCCATCAAATCAATCTGTTTTAACGCACTTTCAACCAGCGCATTCACAGTGACGCCGCCATGTTTTTTTATCAGATCCTTTTCAAGGGAACCGGCATTCACGCCGATACGGATGGGAATGTCATTTGTTTTTGCGGCATCCACCACTGCTTTGATTTTGTTTTTACCGCCAATATTGCCCGGATTGATCCGAAGGCCGTCTGCGCCGGATTCTGCTGCTGAAATGGCCAGTTTGTAGTCAAAATGGATGTCGGCAATCACAGGAATGGAAATTTTTTTTTTAATGGCGCTAATGGCGGCGGCGGCTTCATCATCCGGTACGGCAACACGGATAATTTCGCAGCCCGCGGCTTCCAGCCGGTGAATCTGAGCAACCGTGGCAGCAATATCCTGTGTATGGGTGTTGGTCATGGATTGCACCGCAATGGGTGCGTTTCCGCCGATTTTTACAGTCCCCACATGAATCTGGCGGGTGATTTTTCGATTAATTTTAAATGACATGCTGGTCAATCGTGTTAAATGAGATTATAGCAGGGAAATTCCAGGTCCCTTAGAAACATTTCAAGTGTGTAAATTTACGCTTATAAGGTTAAAGCCCTAACAGACCCGATTTTAATGTTCAAGTGAAATAAGCATAATCTTACGGTAAATTTGTTCTAATTTGTAAATTTTTACTTTTAAATAAGATGGGGATTATCTATGATGTAATGAAGACGTTTTGAAACTATGTTACATGAAATAAATAACGGAGTCAGACATGAATTCAGAAAATGAATCAATAGCAAAGGAAAATGGCCCGTCTGAAGCGGAAATTGATGCGAAAATTACAATCCGGGCAAAAGACGGAGAACTGCCCTGTGCGGTGGCATTTAATGTGGCGGATCAACTCGGTATATCCCCTGCCGCAGTCGGAGAAGCTGCCGATCGGATGAAGTTATATCTGGTAAAATGTCAGCTGGGCCTGTTTGGTTACAAGCCGGAAAAAAGGATTGTAAAACCAGTGGATGTGGTGGAGCCGGAAGTGGAAGCCGAAATCCGGAAAAAGCTTGTTAACGACCGCCTGCCCTGCAAGTCTGCGTGGGAAATCGCGAAGAAATTTAATCTTCGCAAAATGGTGGTCAGCGGAACCTGTGAAGCATTGGGTATTAAGATTAAGGCATGTCAG
>JAOZOL010000579.1 GCA_029933295.1 Desulfobacterales bacterium
AAAATGTAAATTTATTTTTTCGTGAACCCTTAGCCAAAATCCTGATCGGCTGATGATTCATAATTATCAAATCCGTAAGCAAGGTTTTCAAACCGGGTATAGGTATCCATAAATTTGAGCGCCTGCATTCCGGTCGGGCCGTTTCGATGTTTTGCAAGATGTATTTCTGCAATCCCTTTATGGGGATTGTTTTCATCCTTGTTGTAAACTTCATCTCTGTATATAAAGACAACCAGATCGGCATCCTGTTCAAGTGCGCCGGACTCCCTTAAATCCGAAAGCTGAGGGCGTTTGTCGCTTCTTTCTTCCAATTTGCGATTAAGCTGGGACAGGGCAATGATAGGAACATTCAATTCTTTTGCCAGTGATTTTAAAGACCGGGACATTTCGGATATTTCCAGGTCGCGCCGGTCTTTGGATATACGGGGTTTCATGAGCTGGATATAGTCTATGATAATCAGCCCGATGCCTTTTTCCAGTTTCAGCCGCCGTGCCTTTGTTTTTATTTCAAGAGATGTTAATTCAGAAGAATCATCAATATAAATAGGCGCTTCTGATAAAACATCCGCAGCGCCTGTCAGCTTGTCCCATTCCTCGTCACTGAAAAATCCATTTCGGACGTGGGATGAATCAATCCGGGCTTCCGAACATAACAGGCGCATGGAGAGTTGCTCTTTAGCCATTTCCAGCGAGAAGAATAATGCCGGCATTTCAGCTTCTACCGCCACATTTCTGGCAAGATTCAGTGCCAGAGCGGTTTTACCCATTCCGGGCCGTGCGGCCATGATAATCAGATCTGAATTTTGAAGCCCCGAGGTTAAGGTGTCAAGTTTTTTAAACCCGGTGGAAAGCCCGCTGATAAGGGATTTATTGCCCCGTCGTTCTTCAAGGGTGTCAATATTGGTATTGATGATTGAACCGATGGAAAAAACGGAAGATTTGGTTTTGTTTGAGGCAATATCGAATATGGTGCTTTCCGCATAATCGATTATGTCGTCGACTTCCGCCGTGTTATCAAAACATCGGTTTGAAATATCGCTTGCCGCTTTTATCATTCTTCTCAATGCGGCGTTATTCCGGATGATTTTCGCATACTGGACGGCATTTGCAGGTATGGGGGCGGTGTCCACCAGTTTTGCCAGATAAACCGCGCCGCCGATTTCATCAAGCTGGTTTTTGTTTTTCAGGGCATCTGCCAGGGTTACCAGATCAATGGGATCGCCCTTATGAAACATATCCGTGATGACGGAAAAAATTTTTTGATGCGCGGTACGGTAGAAATCAGAAGAAGAAAGAATATCAAGCAAGTCAAGGAGTGTGTGGTTGTCTAAAAGAATGGCGCTGATAATCGATTCTTCGGCATCAATATTTTGTGGCGGAAGGCTGTTGCCGGAAGTTGTATTGCTGATTTTAAGAGAAGTGGTTCCCATGGTAAATTGCTCTTAAATTTTGATGG
>JAOZOL010000172.1:0-1554 GCA_029933295.1 Desulfobacterales bacterium
ATAAACTATTGATTATAATGGCTTTATTTTTTATGCTGTTAAACATGGGTTAAGTTTTGCACAATCAGAAAAAAATTAGACCTTGCCACTGCCAATGTTAATTTATGATTTGTCTCCGGAAGAATAGATGCAAGAAAGGCCGAATTTCACAAGTTTTGCCCCGTTAACATCTCTCGTTTCCAACGGCCCAGCAAATTGGCATTAACTCCCAAATTACGAACAGCTTCTGTTATCTGATATCCCTGTTAAGTAACCAATTTTACTGCTGCTTCCTTGAATTCCTTTGTGTAGTGATTCCTTTTCTTTTTCATTGAACACCTCCTGAAAGATTATAAATCACTCCTTAGGAATGTGTCCACTTTTTCTCTACCACTTCAGTAGTTGCCGGTCGTCAAATCCAAACAGCACTGATACTAAACGATCTTATGCTGCGTCATATGAAGTATGGTTACGTCGATTGGTGTAAACCATAGCCATCCATCCAATTCTTTCTTATAAAGTATCTCTGCATTTGAAGTGTTCCAAAATATAGGACCAGCCATGACAACAGAATCGCAAACAAGTTCTGATTCATTCATAGATATTTTTTCCAGTGATTTACTTTTCACGACGGATACACTTTTCGACCAGACAGCCAACTTTTTTATCTACCAAATTCTGCGGCAAATACAACCATTAATCCTGCATCGAAATTTGCTGCAAATTCAGCAAGATCAGAACCATCCACGTCTCCGTCTCCGTTAAAGTCGCTGTTGAAGGTATCCAATGGAGTACTGTCTAATGTTACAATAAGTATTGGCGTATCGGGATCGTTCGATGGGATCTCAAGGTTTGCGGTCTTTTTACCGGTTGATATGGGAGAGAAAACAACATCTACTGTGCATTTCCCTAATACTCCTACTGTTTGTCCTGAGCAGGAATTGTTCTCAATGATGAACTCCGAAGCATCTGCACCTGTTATGCAAAGGGTGTCTATCTCAAGATCAGACTTACCTGCATTAGTTATGGTAAAAGTTCGGGTTTTTGATGAACCGACTTTTGCAGGACCAGGCACATTGCAGAATTTACTTATAATATCAACCCCATTATCAGCATGCCACAGATAGGTGCCGTCAAATGCCAAACCTCTAGGATCTGACAAGGGTGAATCAAAGGAATCAATTATATTCCCTGAGGTATCTAATTTGTAAATCTTGTCATCCCCTAAATCCGCATTCCACAGATAGATGCCGTCAAATGTTAGGCCCATAGGGGCTATCCCAGGCGAATCAAATGAATCAATTATGTTCCCTGAAGTGTCTAATTTGTAAATCTTGTCATCTAAGTAATCAGCATTCCACAGATAGGTACCGTCAAATGCCAAACCTGAAGGATACGGGCCGGGCGAATCAAATGAATCAATTATGTACCCTGAGGTGTCTAACTTGTAAATCTTGTCATCTGTATAATCCGCATTCCACAGATAGGTGCCGTCAAATGCCAAACCTCTAGGATCCGGGCCGGGCGAATCAAATGAATCAATTATGTTCCCTGAAGTGTCTAATTTGTAAATCT